>NZ_JBDJPF010000008.1:0-146271 GCF_054957865.1 Streptomyces xingningensis | reverse complement strand
CGCAGTGACCAGGTGTGGGTCCAAGACTCACTCCTGCTCACTGAATAGGAACGGTTCCGCGGCACCACCACCCATTCGAGAGAAAGGGCAAGGCCATGGGAGATCACAAGAAGGACGAGCCGCAGGGTCCCCCGCAAGGGCCCCCGGACAACACGGACGGGCAGTCCCCCACCATCGGTGGAGGAGACTCCGGGTCGCACCGTAAGGACAAGTAGTTGACCGACAGGTTCAGCACCCTCCGTCGGCGGCTTGCTCAATCGCTGGCGGAGCGGGGGCTCTTCTACGATCCCTGGATTCGTGCCGCGTTCGGGAGAGTTCAGCGGCACTGGTTCGTACCCGAGACCGTATGGACACAGCGCGAGGGGCGGTGGCGGCCGGTCAGCCGGAACGACGATCCTCAACTGTGGGGCGAGCTCGTCTACCACCCTACCGAGCCGCTGGTCACCCAGGTGGATGACGGGGAGGTTGCCGACGACGGGAGTGGGCTCACCGCCACGAGTTCGATCAGCTCGGTCGGCGCGGTGCTGAACATGCTTCGGTCGCTGGATCCCCGGCCCACCGACCGTGTTCTCGAGATCGGTACGGGCACGGGCTACAACACGGCTCTGCTGTGTGAGCGCGTCGGCGACAGGAATGTGGTTTCCGTTGAAGTCGACCGGGCGCTGACTCTCCACGCCGGAAACCGTCTTCGGGCAGCCGGGTATCTGCCTGAGACCATCCACGGTGACGGGGAACTCGGGGTACCGGATCACGGCCCGTACTCGCGGCTGATCTCCACGGCGTCGGTCCGCCGCGTACCGGCGGCCTGGTTCGGCCAGCTGACCGGGGACGGCGAGCTGGTCGTTCCCTGGCTTCCGAATGATCGGGGTCTTGGGCTGATGTGGCTTCGCAAGAAAAGCGATCGGCGTCTTGAGGGGTGGTTTCACGGCCTTGAGAACTTCATGGTCGTGCGCGGACAGCGCCAGGACCGGCTCGATGTCCCCGCCTTGTGGGAAAGCACTCGGGAGAGGGCAGAGGCGGTCCGGGCCCCATTGGACATGTCCGACGTGGACCATCATGGCGAGTTCGCACTGGCTGTCGCCTTGCCCGGCGTCACCTGTGTCCGGCAGTCCGGCAAGGGATGGTTCATCGTCACCGAGGACCGTGAATCCTGGGTGATGGTCACCGAGAACGGGACGGTCGAGTTCGGGCCACGTGATCTCGTGTCTGATGTCCTTGCGGCCCTGGAGTGGTGGCGCGACCGAGGCAGGCCCAGGTACCACGACTTCGGAGTGACGGTCACTCTCGACGGTGACCGAACGCATCACCTGGTATGGCACAACACGGCGGAAGACCCCGTTCCGACGTACTGAGCCAGGGAAGTCCTAGGACCGGCCGAAACCCCCTCCGTCCTTGGGCTGAAATCCGCTGCCCGGCCTGTAACTTCACTGTCATGAACTGCTTACATGGGGTGATCGCAGCAGTCTCCGAAGGCAGGTCATATGCCCATCGAGCTGAACCACACCATCGTCCGCAGTCGTGACAAGCACGCCTCTGCCAAGTTCCTGGCGGACATCCTCGGCCTGGAAGTCGGGGCCCCCATGGGCCCGTTCGTTCCCGTGGCCACCGACAATGGCGTGACCCTGGATTTCGCCGGCCCCGACCATGGTGAAGTGACCATGGAGCACTATGCGTTCCTGGTGTCCGAGAAGGATTTTGACGCCATCTTCCAACGGATCCAGGACGCCGGGATCACCTATTACCCCGCTCCCGCCCTCGACCGCCCGGGCGAGATCAACCACCATGACGGCGGGCGCGGGACGTATTTCCGGGATCCGAACGGGCATGTGCTGGAGATCCTCACCCGGCCCTATGGGAGCGGTGCGCGGTAGCTTGCCGGGGCGTGATTCACGGATCGGTGCGGGTGCCGGGCCAGGCCTCGAGCTCGGAGCGGATCCGGCGGTCCATCGCCAGCGCGACCTCGGCGTCCACCACGGTCTTCGCTATCGGCCGCAGCTTGTCCAGCACCCTGCCGACCCGGTCGATCTCCTCCGGCGGCAGCGGCTCGCCCGCTGCCGCCCGGCCCAGGACGTCGGCCAGCACATGGGTGCGCACCAGCGTGGTGAAGGTTTCGGCCAGGGCGTCCGCATGCTCGCGGACCCGGCGGCCGGCGGCGAGCACGGCCGAGAGGGGTACGCCGTGGCGCACCAGGTCGGTCGAGGCGTCCAGCAGCCGGCGGCTGACCAGGACGACCTCGTCGCCGTCGACGGCGAGATAGCCGATGTCGAGCGAGTCGGCTAGGTTCTCCGGGGTGACCTCGTCGGCGAAGTACGCGGCGAGTTCCTCGGGGGTGAGGCGGACGGGCGTCTCCTCGGACCACGGGGCGGCCAGCGCGCCGCTCAGGCCCAGCAGTTCGGCCATGCCCCGCCCGCGCTCGAAGGCGGCCATCAGCTCGGCGATGCCGCCCAGGGTGTGGCCCCGCTCCAGCAGCGCGGCGATGGTCCGCAGCCGGGCCAGGTGATGGCCGTTGTACCAGGCGATGCGGCCCTCCCGGCGCGGTGGCGGAATGAGTTTGCGCTCGCGGTAGAAGCGGAGCGTACGCACGGTGATGCCGGCCTCGGCGGCCAGCTCCGTCAGCCGGTACTCGCGCTGCCCGTACTCGCGCTTCCCGCCGGGCGGTGTCTCGGAGTTGCTCACCCGGGCAGGGTATGCAACTTCCCTGCGTCCGGCCCCTGTCGTCCGGCCGGTCCCTGCCCTACGCTCCCACCGTGCCAGTAATCACTGGCGCGGTTGCTGGACGATCCGGGAGGCAACGGCATGACCGTGCACATGCGGGTGGCGGTGATCGGGGCCGGGCTCGGCGGGCTGGGTGCGGGCATCCGGCTGCGCCGTGCGGGCATCACCGACTTCGTCATCCTGGAGCGCGCCGACGCCGTCGGCGGCACCTGGCGGGACAACACCTATCCCGGCTGCGCCTGCGATGTGCCGTCCCACCTCTACTCGTTCTCCTTCGCACCCAATCCCGAGTGGCCGCGCAACTTCTCCGGACAGCCGCACATCCGGGCCTATCTGGAGCGCGTCACCGACACCTTCGGCCTCCGGCCGCATCTGCGCCTCGGCCATGAGGTGCGGCAACTGCGCTGGAACGGCGAGGAGTTGCACTGGGAGGTGCAGACCTCGCAGGGCAGCCTGACGGCCGATGTGGTGGTGTCCGCGACCGGACCGCTGGCCGACCCCAAGATCCCGGATGTCCCGGGCATCGAGGGCTTCCCCGGCAAGGTCTTCCACTCGGCCCGCTGGGACCACGGATACGAACTGTGCGGCAAGCGCGTCGCCATGATCGGGACGGGTGCCTCGGCCATCCAGATCGTGCCCGCCATCCAGCCGGAGGTCGCCCGGCTCAGCCTCTTCCAGCGCACCCCGCCCTGGGTGGTCCCCCGCGCCGACCGTCCCATCACCGCCGCCGAGCGGTGGCTGCACACCAGGCTGCCCGCCACCCGGGCGATGCGCCGCGGACTGCTCTGGGGAATCAGGGAGTTGCAGGTCGGCGCCTTCGCCAAGCGGCCTGACGAGATGCGGCTGGTGGAGCGGCTCGCCGTCGCCCATCTGCACAGGGCCGTCAAGGACCCCGGGCTGCGGGCGGCGCTCACCCCCGGCTACCGGATCGGCTGCAAGCGCATCCTGCTGTCCAACGACTACTATCCGGCGCTCACCCGGCCCAATGCGGACCTGGTGCCATCCGGTCTCGCCGAGGTGCGCGGATCCACGCTGATCGCCGCCGACGGCACCCGGGCCGAGGCCGATGCCATCGTCTTCGGCACCGGGTTCCAGGTCACCGACCTGCCGATCGCCCGGCGGATCACCGGAGCGGCGGGCACCACCCTCGCCGAGGAGTGGAAGGACGGCATGGCCGCGCTGCGGGGCACCAGCGCCGCCGGGTTCCCCAACTTCCTCACCGTCATCGGCCCCAACACCGGTCTGGGGAACAGCTCGATGATCCTGATCGTCGAGTCCCAGCTGAACTATCTGGTGGATTTCATGCGGCAGTTGGATGTGCTGGGCGGCAAAGCGGCGCTGGACGCCCGCCCCTCGGCGGTGCGCGACTGGAACCGGATGCTCCAGGCGCGCCTGGCACGTTCGGTCTGGAACACCGGCAACTGCCACAGCTGGTACCTGGACTCCCAGGGGCGCAACACCGTGGTCTGGCCGGGCACCACCGCCGAGTTCCGCAGGGCCACCCGCCGGGTAGACCTCGCCGAGTACGAGGTGCTGCGGATCCGGCGCACCGCCAGGGCGAAGGAGGCGGTCCGATGAGCCGTCGGTTCGCGCTGGACGGACAGGTCGCCGTGGTCACCGGGGCGGCGCGCGGGGTGGGCGAGGCGCTCGCCCGCAGGTTGGCCGCGCGCGGGGCGCGGCTGGCGCTGGTGGGGCTGGAGCCGGATGAACTGCGCCGGGTCGCCGGGTCGTTGCGCTCCGAGTCCGGGTACTGGCAGGCCGATGTGACCGACCATGAGGCGATGGCCCGGGTGGCCCGGGAGGTCAAGGCGCGGTTCGGCAAGGTGGACATCGTGGTGGCCAACGCCGGAGTGGCCGCCGGCGGTCCGCTGGAGGACTCCGATCCCGCCGCCTGGCGGCGGGTCATCGAGGTCAACCTGATCGGCAGTGCCGTCACCGGCCGCGCCTTCCTGCCCGTACTCGCCGAGAGCCGGGGCTATCTGCTGCAGATCGCCTCGCTCGCCTCGCTCGCCCCGGCGCCGATGATGACCGCGTACTGCGCGTCCAAGGCGGGCGTCGAGGCGTATGCACACAGCCTGCGCGCCGAGGTCGGCCACCGGGGGGTGCGGGTCGGGGTCGCCTATCTCAGCTGGACCGACACCGACATGGTGCGCGGCGCCGACGAGAACCCGGTGATGCGGGAGTTGCGGGCGCGGCTGCCCTGGCCCGCCAACCGCACCTATCCGCTGGGCCCCGCCGCCGACCGGCTGGTGGCGGGCATCGAGCGCCGCTCCGCGCATGTGTACGGGCAGGGGTGGCTGCGCGGGCTGCAGGGCGTACGCGGCCTGCTGCCCGGCGTCCTCGCCCTGGGCGGACAGCGCGAGATGAGCCGCCTCGCACCGCGGGTGACGGGTCTGCGGGCGGGGCTGGTGGGCGCGGGCGGAGCGGCGGACGAGCGGGCGCGCACGGAGCGTAACTGATCGAAATGCGGTGTTCGTTCCGGCGTGTGAGGCTGGTCGCGGCCCGATTCCCGATCTCCCTTTAGGAGCGAACCCCCATGGGCATCAAGGACGAGATGCAAGACAAGGCCCGGCAGGCCAGGCAGAAGGCACAGGAAGCCAAGCAGCAGGCGCAGCAGCGGGGACAGCAGGCGCAGGACAAGCTGCGGGAGGAACAGGGTCGTCAGCGGTCCTTCGACGACATCCAGGACGAGATCGACGAGCAGTGATCCCACCTCCCCCCGAGGGGCGCGTTCGCCTTGTGCGGCGCGCCCTTTGGGGTGTCCCGGGCGCAGGCACCCCTACCGCGGCGGCAGCCGCGGCCGGCGGCGGTCCGGGACGGCCGAGTAGTCCGGGGGAGTTGCGGCGCCGTGCCGCTCCAGCAGGTCGAGCGCCAGCCGCACCGCGTCGTCCAGCTGCTTGTGGCGGCCCTCCGCCCAGTCCAGCGGGGTGCGGTCGATCTCGATGTCGGGTTCCACGCCGTGGTTCTCCACGCCCCAGCCATAGGCGTCGAACCAGGCCGCGTTCATCGGTACGGTGATCGAGGTGCCGTCGCCCAGCTGGTGGCGGCCGGTCATGCCGATCACCCCGCCCCAGGTGCGCAGGCCGACCACCGGGCCGATGCCCTGGAGCTTGAAGGCCGCGGTGATCATGTCGCCGTCGGAGGAGGTCATTTCGTCGGCGATGGCGACGACCGGGCCGCGCGGGGCGTTGCTCGCATAGGACACCGGCTGGGCGCCGCGGGTGAGATCCCAGCCGACGATCGTCCGGGTCAGCTTCTCGACCACCAGCTCGCTGATGTTGCCGCCCGCGTTGCCCCGTACGTCGACGATCAGCGCGGGCCGGGACATCTCCATCCGCAGATCCCGGTTGAACTGGGCCCACCCCGAGCCGCCCATGTCGGGGATGTGCAGATAGCCGCACTTGCCACCGCTCAACTCCCGTACCACCGCCCGGCGTTTGGCCACCCAGTCCTGGTAGCGCAGCGGCCGCTCGTCCACCAGCGGCACCACGGCCACCCGGCGCGGCGGGCCGTCGCCCTCGGGCGGGCGGAAGGTCAGCTCGACGGTCGTCCCGCCCGCCGCCGACAGCAGGGGGTACGGCCCGGTGACCGGGTCCACCGGGCGGCCGTCGACATGGGTGAGCGCGGCGCCCTCCCGGATGCCCGAACCGGCCAGTGGTGAACGGGCCTTGGAGTCGGAGGAGTCGCCGGGCAGGATGCGCCGCACCGTCCAGGAGCCGTCCTTGCGGTGGATCAGGTTCGCCCCGAGCAGCCCGATGGCGCGCTGGTAGTGCGGCGGGCCCTCGTTGCGGCGCGCGGCGGTGACATAGGCGTGCGAGGTGCCCAGTTCGCCGAGGACCTCGCGCAGCAGATCGGCGAAGTCGTCGGGGGAGGCGGCCCGTTCGACCAGGGGGCGGTACTGCTCCAGCACCGCGTCCCAGTCGATGCCGCACATGCCCGGTTCCCAGAAGTAGGCGCGGACGATGCGGCCCGCCTCGGCATAGGCCTGCCGCCACTCGGCGGCCGGGTCCACCTCGTGCAGGATGCGCCGCATGTCGATGAAGACGGTGGAGTCGGAGTCGGCGGCTTCGGTCGCGGGCACGGCCCGCAGCTCGCCCTCGTCGTTGACGACCAGCCGGGTGCCGTCGCCGCTGACCACGAACCAGTCCAGGGAGCCGGTGAGTTCGGTGCGCTTGGCCTTGCACAGGTCGAAGTACTCCAGGGTGGGCCGTCCGGAGGTGTCGGCCGGATTGGCGAAGGTCTCGCCCAGCGCCCCGGAGATCGGCCAGCGCAGCCAGACCAGACCGCCGCCGTGCACGGGGTGGAGGTGGGAGTACTTGGAAGCGGCCACCGGGAAGGGCGTCACCCGGCTCTCCAGCCCCTCCACCTCCACCATCACCGACCCGTCCGCCGCACCGTCACCGTCCCCGTCCAGGTCGAGGCCGCCACCCGGCGGGCGGCCCTCGGTGGTCAGCGCGAACGGCGAGGGGGTGGCCGAGGACAGCGGCACCAGATACGGGCGGCAGCCGAGCGGGAACGACAGGTCGCCGGTGTGCACGTCATAGACCGGGTCGAAGCCGCGCCAGGAGAGGAAGGCGAGATAGCGGCCGTCGCGGGTGAAGACCGGCTGCTCGTCCTCGAAGCGGCCGTTGGTGACATCCACGATCAGCCGGTCCATGAGCCGGGCGATCTTGATCTGGCGCAGCGAGCGGCCGATGCCGGGGTGGGACCAGGTCAGCCAGGCCGAGTCGGGGGAGAAGGCCAGGTCCCGTACCGGGCCGTTGGCCGACTGGATGAGCTCGCTGACGCCGCCGTCGCCCTCCGGGGAGGTGTCCACCAGCAGCAGCCGTCCGTCGTGCGCGGCGACCGCCAGCCGCTCGCCGTCGGGCGAGGCGAGCGTCTCGTGCACCCGGCCGATCCGGCCCGCCGCCAGCCGGCGCGGTGCGGACGGGCCGGTGGCGCGCGGCAGTTGGGCGATCTCGACGGCGTCCTCGCCCTCCGCGTCGGTGACATAGGCGACCCGGCCGGTGGAGCCCAGCATCTCGGGCAGCCGGACCCGCACCCCCGGGGTGTCGGCGATCGCCCGGGCCGGGCCGTCGCGGTGGGTCAGCCAGTAGAGGCTGCCGCGCACCTGGACGGCGCTGGCCCGGCCGGTGCCGTCCACCGAGAGCGACTCCACATGGTGCGCGGCCTGCACCTGGTACGGGCGGCGTCCGGCGCGCGGCCCGCCGAGCCGTACGTCCAGCCTGCGCGGGGTGCCGTCCGGGCCGAAGTCGTCGACCAGCCACAGCCGGCCCGCGCACTGGTAGACGACCCGGGTGCCGTCGGTGGCCGCGTGCCGGGCGTAGAAGTCCTGGTGGTCGGTGTGGCGGCGCAGATCGGAGCTGTCCGGCAGGCAGGAGTAGAGGTTGGCGACGCCCTCGTGGTCGGAGAGGAAGGCGATCCGGTCGCCGACGAACATCACCGAGTCCAGATGGCCGTTCAGATCCGGCACCAGCCGGGTGTCCCGGAGCCACAACCGCCCGGTGGCCCCGCCCCGGTAGCGCTTCCAGGCGGCGGGCTCATGCGGCGGCTTTCCGGCCAGCAGCAGCGCCTGGCCGGGCGCGTCCCCGGTGCCGCGCATCGCGATGTCGGCCACCGGGCCCCAGGGCAGCCGCCCACCGGGGCTGCCGTCGGTGGGCAGCCGGTAGGCCCAGGAGAAGTAGGAGAAGGGCTGGCCGTGCGAGGAGACGGCGAGGATGTCGCTGTGGCCCTCGTGGTCCGGCGGGGTCCAGCCGCAGACCCGGGCGTCGCTGCTGCCCCAGTAGGTCAGCCGGCGGGCCGGTCCGCCGGCCACCGGGGCGAGATGGATCTCCGGGTCCAGGCTGCGCCAGCTGGTGAAGGCGATGTGCCGGCCGTCGGGCGAGAAACGGGGATGACCCAGGCGGGTCCGGTCGACGGTCAGCCGCCAGGCCCGCCCGGCGGAGGGGGCCGCCGACGCCAGCCAGAGATCGTCTTCGGCGATGAAGCAGAGCAGATCGCCGTGCAGATGCGGGAACCGGAGATAGGCATCGGTCACCAAACCATCGTTTCGGGCCCGGGAACCCCCGGCAACTCGGTCCGTGATGGAGAACACCATCGAAACGGCTCGGTTTCGTTCCGGGCGGGCTTACCCTCGTACTGTACGAAGTGCTGTACGAAACCGTTTCGTTCGATTGGCTCCGAGTTCGATGGGCTCCGAGGGGAGGCGTGGCATGCTGCCGGAAACACCCAAGCCGTCGGTGCGCCGCACCCGGCTCACCCCCGAACGGGAGGGCGAGCTCTATGCGGCGGTCCTCGCGCTGTTGCGCGAGGTCGGCTATGAGGCCCTGACGATGGACGCCGTGGCGGCTCGTACCCGCTCCAGCAAGGCCACCCTCTACCGCCAGTGGAAGGGCAAGCCCGAGCTGGTCGTCAGCGCCCTGCGGCACAACAAGCCGCTGAGCCTGGAGGACATCGACACCGGCACGGTGCGCGGTGATCTGCTGGCGATGGCGGCCCACACGGACGAGGCCGAGATGGAGCGGGACGCGGCCCTGATGCGAGGGCTGGGGCATGCGATCCACGCCAACCCGGACCTCCATCGGGCCCTCAGGGAGCTGCTGATCGAACCCGAGAAGGCCGCGCTCGACAGGATGCTGTTGCGCGCGGTCGAGCGGGGCGAGGTCTCCCGGGACAGCCCGGCGCTCGAATATGTCGCGCATATGATGCTCGGCGCCTTCGTCGCCCGGCCAATGATCGAGGACCGCTCCGCGGACCGTGACTACCTGGCCCGTTATATCGACGCCGTGATCCTCCCCGCACTCGGCCTATAACCCCCCGCAACCCCCCATAACTCCCACCTGACGCGCCGCTCTCGTCGTCGGGCTGGTTCCCCACCGCCAGAAAACGCTTCATTTCCGATCCGACGGGAGCAGAACGCCTCGTGGCCACCTTCCTCTATAAAGTCGGCAGGCTTGCCTTCCGGCGCCGCTGGTATGTCGCCCTGATATGGGTGGTACTGCTGGGGCTCGCCGGTACGGGCGCCGCCACCGCGTCCAAGTCCACCAACGACAGCTTCTCCATCCCGGGCACCGAGGCGCAGCACGCCTTCGACCTGCTGGCCGAGCGTTACCCGGGCCAGAAGGCGGATGCCGCCTCCGCGCGGATCGTCTTCCAGGCCACCGATGGCAAGAAGATCACCTCCGCGAAGAACAAGGCCGCCGTCGACCGGGCCGTCGCCGAGCTGACCGGCCCCCAGGTGGCCGCGGCCCCCAACCCGTACGTGGCGAAGACCATCAGCGGGAACGGTTCCACGGCCTACACCCAGGTCCTCTACAAGGTGAAGTCGACCGACCTCACGGACGCCTCGCGGGACAAGCTCACCGAGGTGCAGAAGCACGGGCGGGAAGCCGGGCTGAAGGTCGAGATGGGCGGCAGCGCCCTGCAGCAGATGCCGGAGACCGGGTCCACCGAGATCATCGGCATCGTGGTGTCGGCGCTCGTTCTGCTGATCACCTTCAGTTCGCTGGTGGCCGCCGGGCTGCCGCTGCTGACCGCGATCATCGGCGTGGGCATCGGCGTCTCCTCGATCGCCGCGCTGGCCTCCACGCTGGGGCTGTCCGGCAACACCTCGACGCTCGCTATGATGATCGGCCTGGCGGTCGGCATCGACTATGCGCTGTTCATCGTCTCCCGCTACCGGGCCGAGCTGGCCGAGGGCCGTGAGCGCGAGGAAGCGGCCGGACGAGCGGTCGGCACCGCGGGTTCCGCGGTGGTCTTCGCCGGGCTCACCGTTGTCATCGCGCTGGTCGGCCTCGCGGTCGTCAACATCCCGATGCTGACCAAGATGGGTGTGGCCGCCGCCGGTACGGTCGTCATCGCGGTGCTCATCGCGCTCACCCTGATCCCGGCGCTGCTGGGCTTCGCGGGGCGCCAGGTGCTGGCCCGCAAGGTCCGCAAGGCGCCCGAGGGCGCGGCGTCGGCCGGCGGGAAGCCCAATATGGGCACCCGCTGGGCCCGCTTCGTACTGCGCAGGCCGCTGGTGGTGCTGCTGATCGGCGTGGCCGGCCTGGGCGCGCTCGCCGCGCCCGCCGCCTCGCTGCAGCTGGGGCTGCCCGACGATGGCTCGCAGCCGGTCAAGACCACCCAGCGCAAGGCCTACGACCTGATATCCGAGGGCTTCGGCCCGGGCTACAACGGCCCGCTGATGGTGGTCGTCGACGCGGGCGCCGGGGCGGGCGCCGGGAAGGACGTCAAGGGCGCCACCCAGACCGTCGCCAAGACCGTCGGCGGGCTGGGCGACGTCGCCGCGGTCACCCCCGCCAAGTTCAACAAGGCGGGCGACACCGCCCTGTTCAATGTGGTGCCCAAGTCCAAGCCGAGCGGCAGCAAGACCGAGGACCTGGTCCACGAGATCCGCGACAAGGGCAGCTCGGCCGGCGCGAAGGCCGGCGCCACGGTGCTGGTCACCGGCACGACGGCGATGAACATCGACGTCTCGCAGAAGCTGAACGACGCGCTGCTGCCGTATCTGGCGCTGGTGGTGGGCCTGGCGTTCCTGCTGCTGATCGTGGTCTTCCGCTCGGTGCTGGTGCCGCTCAAGGCGGCGCTCGGCTTCCTGCTGTCGGTGGTCGCCGCCCTGGGCGCGGTCGTCGCGGTCTTCCAGTGGGGCTGGCTGAGCTCGCTCTTCGGGGTCGAGGAGACCGGGCCGATCATGAGCATGATGCCGATCTTCATGGTGGGCGTCGTGTTCGGCCTCGCGATGGACTACGAGGTGTTCCTGGTGACCCGGATGCGAGAGGCGTTCGTCCACGGGGAGCGGCCCGGCGAGGCGATCGTGACCGGCTTCCGGCACGGTGCGCGGGTCGTCACCGCCGCGGCGGTCATCATGATCAGCGTCTTCGCCGGGTTCATCGGCTCCTCGGAATCGATGATCAAGATGATCGGTTTCGGCCTGGCGATCGCGGTCTTCTTCGACGCGTTCATCGTCCGGATGGCGATCGTGCCGGCGGTGCTGGCGCTGCTGGGGAAGGCGGCCTGGTGGCTGCCGTCCTGGCTGGAGCGGGTGCTGCCGAATGTGGACGTCGAGGGCGAGAAGCTGGCCGTCCCGGCGCAGCGGGCGGACCGCGACGCGGACCCCGATCCGGATGCGGATCCCCGGCTGACCCGCGTCTGACCCGTTTCTGATTCGCTTCTGATCCTCTTCCGACGCACAGGGGCGTGCCCGCCGGTGGGTGGGCACGCCCCTGTGCGTCGTCGCAGTTGAAAACGTCACAAACCACCTTCGCAGGGAACCGCACACCCGCGAACACGCGTTTTCCTTAGTCCACGGGACGTGCACCCGCGGACGCGATCGGGGGCGCGTGCGAAGGAAAGGGCTCCGCGTTGAACCTGCTCGATCTGCTCCTCATGCTGGTCGTCATCGGCTACGCCGTATCCGGCTACCGCCGTGGCCTGGTCGCGAGCGTCGTACTGCTCGCGGGGTTCCTCGGCGGTGCCGTACTCGGTGTCTGGGCGCTGCCCCTGGTCATCAAGCACTTCGAGAGCGGTTCCACGACCGCCGCCGTGGTCGCGGTCGTGGTCGTCCTGGTGCCCGCCGCCATCGGGCACGCCCTCGCCGCGCGGCTCGCCTGGGGGCTGCGCCGCCGGCTGACCTGGGCGCCCGTCCGCGGTGTGGACGGGGTGGGCGGCGCGGCGGTGAACTCGCTGGCCGTGCTGCTGGTGGCCTGGGTGGCGGCGAGCGTCCTGGTCTCGGCGAACTCCATGGATTCCACCCTGTTCGCCCGGCAGATCAAGGACTCTCGGCTGCTCGGTGCCGTCCAGGACGCCATGCCCGAGCAGGCCCCCGTCTGGTTCAGCCGGGCCACCGACACCCTGGCCGGGGCGGGCTTCCCCCAGGTCTTCAACCCCTTCGAGAACGAGCCCGCCACCAGCGTCGCCAAGCCGTCCGGCGACGCCGTCACCGCCGCCGCGACCCGGGCGGCCCGGTCCAGCGTGGTGAAGGTCGAGGGCATCGCGGACGTGGACGACGGGCGGCGCGGCCAGGAGGGCAGCGGCTTTGTCTACGCCGCCAACCATGTGATGACCAACGCCCATGTGGTCGCCGGGGTGAGCGAGCCGACCGTGCGGGTGGGCGGGGTCGGGCGGCCGCACCGGGCGAAGGTCGTCCTGTTCGACCCGAAGACCGATGTGGCCGTCCTCGACGTCCCCGGCCTGGACGATGTGCCCGTGCTGCCCTTCGACAAGAGCGCCAAGCGCGGTGACCCGGCCGTCGTCGCGGGCTTCCCGGAGAACGGCGGGCTCGATCTGCGCGCCGCCACCGTGGCCAACGAGGTCCGGGCCAAGGGCCAGGACATCTACGGCGACGGGGTCACTACCCGGGCCGTCTACTCGGTGCGTTCCACGGTCCGGCCGGGCAACTCGGGCGGCCCGCTGCTGACGCCCTCCGGCCGGGTCTACGGCGTGGTCTTCGCCCGCTCAACGGCCAATGCGGAGACGGGCTATGTGCTGACCGCGCGGCAGGTCGCCGCCGACGCGGAGCGCGCGGCGACGGCGACGGCCTCGGTGAGCACGGGGAGCCGGGCTGCGCTTTAGGCTGCTTCAGGGCGTGTCCGGTGCGGGCTCCGGCTCCGCGGCCCGCAGCCCCGCGCTCCACTTCTCCTCGATCCGGCCCAGCCGCCACACCGCCAGCGCCACCAGCCAGGTGACGAAGAACAGGCCGACGATCAGGAAGCCGATGGTGTTGAGGTCCAGGGAGCCGATCCAGTCCCAGAAGGCCCCGTGCAGGCCCAGCTTGTCGGCCAGCAGGCCGAGCAGCTCGACGGTGCCGATGATCAGGGCGACGGCCACCGACAGACCGGTGATGGTGAGGTTGTAGTAGACCTTGCGGACGGGCTTGGAGAACGCCCACCCATAGGCGAAGTTCATGAACGAGCCGTCGATGGTGTCCAGCAGGCTCATGCCCGCGGCGAACAGCACGGGCAGGCACAGGATGGCGTACCACGGCAGGCCGGAGGCGGCCCCGGAACCCGCCAGCACCATCAACGCGATCTCCGTCGCGGTGTCGAAACCCAGGCCGAACAGCAGCCCCAGCGGATACATGTGCCAGGGCTTGGTGATCGAGGCCATCAGCCGCCCGAGGAGGCGGTTCATCAGGCCCCGGCTCTCCAGCTGCTTCTCCAGCTCCTGCTCGTCGAAGCCGCCGGAACGCATCCGCCGGAAGACCTTCCAGATGCCCGCCAGCACCACCAGGTTCATGGCGGCGATGAGATAGAGGAACGCACCGGAGACCGTGGTGCCGATCAGGCCGGTGACGTCATGGAGCCGGGAGTTGTCGTCGCTCACCGGCCCGGCCAGGGCCTTGATGCCCAGCGAGAGCAGGAAGGCCAGCCCGAAGACGATGCTGGAGTGGCCCAGGGAGAACCAGAAGCCGACGGACAGCGGCCGCTGCCCCTGATGCATCAGCTTGCGGGTGGTGTTGTCGATCGCCGCGATGTGGTCGGCGTCGAAGGCATGGCGCATCCCGAGGGTGTAGGCGGTGACGCCCATGCCGATGCCAAAGGCCTTGGTGCCCACCGTGTAGTGCTCGGGGGCGACGATCACCACCAGGGTGAACCAGCCGATCACATGGAGGGCGAGGATGAACGCCGCCATGCCGCCGAGGCGGGCCCACTCCTGCCGGGTGATCGACGGGCGTATGCGCCGGGAGCGCGCGCCGGGGGTGCCGGTCGGGGAGGTCGGGTCGGTGCCGGTGCTGGTGCCGGTGCTGGCCATGATGCGTGCCGCTCTCTTGTGGTCGTACATGCCGGCCCACCACTCCAGTGCCCCGGATGCGTAATTGCAATCAATGTGCAGTAAAGCCCAGGAACGCCCGATGTGGTGCGGGCGGGTGCGCCGCGGACCCCGGTCCGCGAGCCCCCGGGACCGCGTTGCACCATGGAGGAGGTTTCGGCAGTGATCGGCACGGTGGGAGCGGGCAGCAGTGGTGGACGTCCAGGGCACGGTGGCGGACGGTTTTGAACCGGTCCGGGACGCCTTCGCGGACAACTTCGCGCGACGGGGCGAGCGCGGCGCGGCCGTGGCCGTCTACCGCGACGGCCACCAGGTCGTGGACCTGTGGGGCGGCACCGCGGACTTCGACGGCACCGCGCCCTGGGAGCCGGACACCGCGCAGGTCGTACGGTCCGCCACCAAGGGCGTGGCCGCCGCGGTGCCGCTGCTGCTGCACCAGCGCGGACTGCTCGACCTCGATGCGCCGGTGGGCACCTACTGGCCCGAGTTCAAGGCGGCGGGCAAGGAACGGACGCTGGTCCGCCACCTGTTGTCGCACCGCGCCGGGGTGCCCGTCCTGGACGTCCCGCTCACCCCGGCCGAGGCCACCGACCCGGCGGCCGGCCCGCGCGCCGTCGCCGCCCAGCCGCCCGTCTGGGAACCGGGCACCGCACACGGCTATCACGCACAGACCTACAGCTGGCTGATCGGCGAGCTGGTGCGGCGGGTGACCGGCCGGACGATCGGCCGGTGGCTGGCCGAGGAGCTGGCCGGGCCGCTCGGCCTGGACCTGTGGATCGGACTGCCGGTCACCGAGCGGCACCGGGTGGGACGCATCGGGGACGTCACCCCGCCCGCCGGACCCGCATCGCCGGGCCTGCGCATGCGCCCCAAGCAGTCGGTGTCCGACGCCTACCGGGACCCGGACTCCCTCACCCGGCGCGCCTTCGGCGCGATCGACCCGCAGCCCGACGAGAACGACCCCGCCTACCGGGCCGCCGAACTCCCCGCCTCGGCGGGCATCGCCACCGCGTCCGCACTGGCGCGCTGCTATGCCGCGCTCATCGGCGAAGTGGACGGCGGCCGAAGGCTGTTCGCACCCGCCACCCTCACCCTGGCCCGCACCGAGGAGTCCGCCGGACGCGACCGGATACTGATCGCCAACACCCGCTTCGGCCTGGGCTATATGCTGCACGGCCCGGCCTCGCCCCTGCTCGCCCCGGGCTCCTTCGGACACCCCGGCCGGGGCGGTTCGCTGGGATTCGCCGACCCCGAGTCGGGCATCGCCCTCGGCTATGTGACCAACGGCATGCAGAAGTCCATCACGGCGGACCCCCGGGCGCAGGCGCTGGTCCGGGCACTGGCGAAGTCACTGAGCACGTCCCCTGCCGGGTAGAGCTGACCCCATGAAGCCGAAGGCCCACCGCTTTGACGGCTACGCCGTCCTCATCACCGGCGCCGGCCGGGGCATCGGCGAGGCCACCGCCCGGCGCCTCGCCGCAGAAGGCGCCCGCGTACTCGTCACCGACCTCGACGGCGAACGGGCGGCAACGGCCGCCGAATCGATCCGCGCCGACGGCCTGGCCGCCGAGTCGCTGCCCTGCGACGTCGGCGAACGGGCCGCGGTGGAAGCGGCCGTGGCCCACGCCGTGGCACGCTTCGGCCGCCTCGACATCCTGGTCAACAACGCCCTGTCGTGCCGGCCGGACACCCCGCTCATCGAGGACTACCCGGACCACGACTGGGCCCGCGACCTCGACATCACCCTCGGCGGCGCCTTCCGGTGCATACGAGCGGCCATGCCGCACCTGGCCGCCGCCGACGGCCGTGGATCGGTCGTCAACATCGGCTCGGTCAACGGCGAGCAGGACTTCGGCCACCACGCCTACAGCGCCGCCAAGGCCGGGCTCGCGAGCCTGACCCGCACCCTGGCCGGCCAGTGCGCGGCACGCGGCGTACGGGCCAACCTCATCGCGCCCGGCACCGTCGACACCCCCAACTGGCACGGCCGGGAAGCCTCGTTGCGCCGCGCCGCACCCCACTACCCGCTGGGCCGGGTCGGACGGCCGGAGGACATCGCGGCCGCCGTCGCATTCCTGGCCTCCTCAGACGCGTCCTGGATCACCGGTGTCACCCTGCCCGTGGACGGCGGCATCCTCATCGGCAACGTCGGCCTGCGCCGGGCGCTGCGCGGCGAGTGACGTCCTGGGCGTGTCTCATGGACACGCCCAGGCGTCAACCGGTGTGCAGCATCAGCCCGATGCCGACCACCATCAGCCCCGCGGCGGCGATCCGCGGCGCGCCGAACCGCTCCTTCAGAAAGACCGTGCCGATGGCCGCGCCCACCAGGATGGACGATTCGCGCAGGGCGGCGATCGGGGCGAGCGCGGCGCGCGTCTGGGCCCACAGCACCAGCCCGTACGCGAAGATGGACAGCACCCC
Organism: Streptomyces xingningensis; assembly: GCF_054957865.1. NCBI lineage: Bacteria > Bacillati > Actinomycetota > Actinomycetes > Kitasatosporales > Streptomycetaceae > Streptomyces > Streptomyces xingningensis. The sequence goes on along the minus strand of NZ_JBDJPF010000008.1, from coordinate 129,366 downwards.
GCCCAGCAGTCCGCGCACCGCGAACGGCCGGACGTCGGCGAGGAACCGGCCCCGCCGGACGGCCAGTACCCACAGCGGGATGGGCAGCCCCTCAAGGATCATCAACCAGGCGATATAGCCCAGCGAGGAGCCCGAGTCCCGCACTCCCAGACCGTCCACCACCGAGTACCCGGCGATGGACAGCCCCGTCGCGACGGCGGCGGCGATCGCCGCCCATTGCGGGGCGGCGCCCGAGCCCCGGATGCCCCACAGCGCCAGGCCGACCAGCCCGGCCGAGGCCACCGCGACCCCGGTGAGCTGCCAGCCGTCCGGGAGTTCACCGGCGAAGACGGCCGCGAGGACGGTGACCGCCAGCGGAGCGGTGCCCCGGGCGATCGGATACATCTGGCCGAAGTCGCCGAGCGAGAAGGACCGCATCAGCAGCCCCTGGTAGAGGATGTGCAGCAGCACCGAGGCGAGCAGATACGGCCAGGCCCCGGCGGCGGGCACCGGCGCGAACGGCAGCATGGCCAGCCCGCACAGCGCGCCACCGCCGCCGACCAGGGTGAAGGCGATGGCCTGATCCCGGATGCCATGGGCGATGGCATTCCAACTGGCGTGCGTGACGGCGGCGATCAGGACGGCACAGGCGACCAGTGGGGTCATGATCGGACGCTATCGCGGTGCGCCCCCGGGTGCTGTTGCCTCCGTCTCAGACCCGGATGCCCGTTGGATACCGGATGCCCCTTGGGCCGACGCCTCAGATCCAGGTGTCGAACCACATCCGGTCCCGCCAGGCGTCCATCGGGATGGTCTGGCCCGTATAGATCGGGAAGAAGTAGATGAAGTTCCAGGCGATCAGCAGCACCAGTGCCCCCGCTCCCGCCGCGCCCAGCACCCGCCGGCGTTCCGAGGCCCCCCGTGGGCCCAGGATCGCCCCGATCATCATGGCCACCGCCAGACACAGGAACGGTACGAACACCTCCGCGTAGAAGACGAAGATGGTTCGCTCCTGCCACCTGAACCAGGGCAGATAGCCCGCCGCCACCGCGCACAGGATCGCGCCCGCCCGCCAGTCGCGCCGCAGGGCCCACCGGTAGAGCAGGTACACCAGCGCGAAGCAGGCCGCCCACCACAGCAACGGGGTGCCCAGCGCCAGCACTTCGCGGGCGCACTTCTCGGTGGCCGAGCAGCCGCTCTGGCCGGGTTCCGGTGACTTGTAGAAGAAGGAGACGGGGCGCCCCTGGACCAGCCAGCTCCAGGGATTGGACTGATAGGTGTGCGGAGAGTGGAGGGTGGTGTTGAACTTCCACACCTCGTGCTCGTAATGCCACAGGCTGATCAGCGGGTTGATGATCCCGGCCAGGAAGCCGTCCGGGCTGTGCCCGCCCTCGGTCTCCGCCCAGTGCCGGTAGAAGCCGCTGTGCTGCCACCCGGACGCCTGGCTGTAGGTGCCGCTGTTGGCGAACCAGCCGCTCCAGGAGGCGAGATAGACGCCCAACGCCACCGGCACCGTCGACAGGAAGGCCCATGGCGCATCGCGCCGCAGCATGGCGCGCCAGGGGCGGCGGGCCCCCGCCACCCGGCGCGAGCCGACATCCCACAGGACCATCAGCACGCCGAACGCCGCCAGATAGATCGCACCGTTCCACTTGGTGGCGCAGGCCAGCCCCAGGAACACCCCGGCCGCGATCCGCCAGGGCCGCCACCCCAGCGCCAGCCCGCCGCCGACCGTCGCGTCGGGACGCGCCTCACCCTCCGCCTCCGGCAGCGCCGCCGCCAGCCGGGCCCGGGCCTTGTCCCGGTCCACCAGCACACAGCCGAACGCGGCCAGCACAAAGAACATCAGCACCGAGTCGAGCAGCGCCGTGCGGCTCATGACGAAGTGCAGCCCGTCCACGGTGAGCAGCGCACCCGCCACACAGCCGAGGAGGGTGGAGCGGAACAGCCGCCGCCCGATGCGGCACAGCATCAGCACCGACACCGTGCCGAGCAACGCGACCACAAAGCGCCAGCCGAAGGGGTTCATCCCGAAGAGCTGCTCGCCGATGCCGATGACCCACTTGCCCATCGGCGGGTGCACCACATAGGCGGGGACGTCGGGGACATTGTGGTGGCCGGTGATGATCTGCTCGTTGGAGAGCTTCGACCAGTCGGCCTCATAGCCGTACTTCCACAGCGCCCAGGAGTCCTTGGCGTAGTACGTCTCGTCGAATATCACGTCGTCGGGGCTGCCCAGCCGCCAGAACCGGATCAGTCCCGCGACCAGTGCGACCAGCAGCGGCCCGGCCCAGCCGAGCGAACGTGCCACCAGCCGGGCCGCGTTGGGGCCGAGGCCCAGCACCGTCCACAGCCGGGTGCCGGGCTCGGGATGGGGCGGTACCAACCGCTCGCGTACGCCGGTCCGGGCGGGCGCCGCATAGCCGAAGTGGCGCAGCCTGAGCTGCCACGAGGGCTGCTGCCCCGCTGCCGTCCGGCCCTGCCGGCCTTGCGTCGCGGTGTCACTGGTCACCGCGCCATCGTAGGGAACCGGCCTGTGCGAGTCCCGGGGACCGCGCACGACCCTGCGAGGATGGGGGCGTGACTGGAACGCTCGTACTCGCAGGAACCCCCATCGGCGATGTCGCCGACGCGCCTCCCCGGCTGGCCGCCGAGCTGGCCGCCGCCGAGGTCATCGCCGCGGAGGACACCCGCCGGCTGCGCCGGCTCACCCAGGCGCTGGGGGTGCACACCACGGGCCGGGTGGTCTCCTACTTCGAGGCCAATGAGTCCGCCCGGACGCCCGAGCTGGTGGAGGCGCTGACCGGCGGGTCGCGGGTGCTGCTGGTCACCGACGCGGGGATGCCCTCGGTCTCCGACCCCGGCTACCGGCTGGTCGCCGCGGCCGTGGAGCGCGGGGTCAAGGTCACCGCCGTGCCCGGTCCGTCCGCGGTGCTCACCGCGCTCGCGGTGTCCGGCCTGCCGGTCGACCGGTTCTGCTTCGAGGGCTTTCTGCCGCGCAAGGCGGGGGAGCGGCTGGGGCGGCTGCGCGAGGTCGCGGACGAGCGCCGCACCCTGGTCTACTTCGAGGCCCCGCACCGCCTGGACCACACGCTGGCCGCGATGGCCGAGGTGTTCGGCGCGGACCGCAGGGCGGCCGTGTGCCGGGAGCTGACCAAGACCTATGAGGAGGTCCGGCGAGGCCCGCTGAAGGAGCTCGCGGCCTGGGCCGCGGAGGGCGTGCGCGGCGAGATCACCATCGTGGTGGAGGGCGCCGCCGAGCCCGGCCCGCAGGAGACAGACCCGGCCGAACTGGTGCGCAGGGTGCTAATCCGGGAGGAAGCGGGCGAACGCCGCAAGGAGGCGATCGCCGCGGTGGCGGCGGAGGCCGGTCTGCCCAAGCGGGAGGTGTTCGACGCGGTGGTGGCCGCAAAAAATGCCGGTGGACGTCTTTCGCCATAAAGTAAAGCGGCGGCCTGAAAGGCAAAGATCAGGTCTCGGTCGCAGGGCCTTCGGGCATGAAGCCGTTAAGTTTGCCCCAATTCGCGGACTGGGCTACTGCGTCGGCGCCGGGATGGGCGTTCCCTGGATCTGGGACGTCCAAAGCATCCCGGAACTGGTCCAGCGGACACGTCACAGAGTGTCCGGCGGACAAGAGGAGCTGCCATGAGCGAGACCGCAGGAAACTCGAGCGGTGTCCAGCCCGAGGCCGTGACGCACACGGTGACCGAATCCCGTGCGGCGACGCCTTCGACGGCGCGCGAGACCGCGCATGAGGCATACGCTTTTGCGTGCATGCGGTGCGGGCACGGGTGGGAACAGTCGTACGACATAGAACACCACCTGGACGCCGAGGGCCGGCCGTTTGTCGTCTACTTCGCGGACGGACAGCGAGTGGCCTCCCCGCTCACCCGTCCGACCTGTGAGGCATGCGGTGCACATGTCGTGCGGATCATGCGGCCCGGCCGGGTTTCCCAGGTCGCCGACGCCCTGCATCTCGCCACCCGCACCGCCGTGCCCATCACCGGCACCGCCGGACCGGTCGGCAATGGCGGCTCCGGCGTCGTCGAGGAGCCCCCGCACCCCGATGGCGCGGAACACGATGACGTGGAGCACCCCCACCACCACTGGCACCTCTCGGACCTGCTGCACCCCTTCCAGCACCACCGCAGGTAGCTCTCGGCGGTCCTTGGACTGCCGGTCCTTAGACTGCCGGTATGACGAACAGCGGCACCGGCAGCGGCGAGCGGAAGAAGAGCGATGACAACGACGTCCCCCCGCCGCTCCCCGTGCCGCTGAACGTGCCGGTGGCGGACTCCCACACGCACCTGGACATGCAGCGGGATCCGGTCGGGGACAGCCTGGCCAAGGCCGCCTCCGTCGGTGTCGGCACCGTGATCCAGGTCGGCTGCGACCTGGCCGGATCGCGCTGGGCCGCCGAGACGGCCGCCTCCTTCGCGAACGTATGGGCCACGGTGGCGCTGCACCCCAATGAGGCGCCCAGGATCATCCTCGGCGACCCCGACAACCGGTCGCGCCGGGGCGCCCGGGAGGGCGGTGGCGAGGCCGCCCTGGACGCCGCGCTGGAGGAGATCGACGCACTGGCCGCGCTGGAGCAGGTGCGCGGGGTGGGTGAGACCGGCCTGGACCACTTCCGCACCGGCCCCGAGGGCAGGGCCGCGCAGGAGCGTTCCTTCCGTCGCCACATCGACATCGCCAAGCGCCATGGCAAGGCCCTGGTCATCCACGACCGGGACGCGCACGAGGACGTGCTGCGGGTACTGGCCGAGGAGGGCGCCCCCGAGAGCGTGGTCTTCCACTGCTACTCCGGCGATGCCGAGATGGCCAAGATCTGCGCCGAGGCGGGCTATTACCTGTCCTTCGCCGGAAATGTCACCTTCAAGAACGCCCAGCCGCTGCGCGATGCCCTCGCGGTGGCCCCGCTCGACCGGATCCTGGTCGAGACCGATGCTCCGTTCCTGACCCCCATGCCCTATCGCGGGCGGCCCAATGCGCCCTACCTCATTCCGGTCACTTTGCGTGCGATGGCCGCGGTGAAGGGGTTGGACGAGGACGCTCTGGCCACGGCGGTCGCGGCAAATACCGCACGGGCGTTCAGCTACTCACTCTAGGAACACGACACAGTGTGACTATCAGACTTTGGAGAGTCACGAGAGCTCCGCTACAGTCCTGGCCCGTCAGCCCGGACCCAGTGGAGTGTCGTGAGCCATCCGCAGCCCCACACCGCATACCGCGGCACGGCGGAAGCGCTGCCGTACGGCCCCTACGCGCCGCATCAGACGTTTGAACCGTTCCCGTCCCCCGAACCGTTCGTGACCCCCGAGGCCAGGGTGACCCCCGAGGCCAGGGTGACCCCCGACCTCTCCGAGGCCTACGTCCCGCGCCAGTCCTCCGCCTCCGTCCTGCCCGGCAGCCCACCGGACGCCCCGCCCCCGGCGGCCGGCCCCGCCCCCGGCGGCCCCGGCCCCTCCAGGCACGCCGGACGCCGCAAGCGCCCGGGCCGGGCCGGCGAGCCGCTGCGCAGGCTGCTGCCGCAGGCCCTGGTCGTCGCCTTCCTGGCCGGCGGGACCTCCGCCTTCATCGCCAGCGACAAGGCCGTCCAGCTCAGCGTCGACGGCACCCCCCGCACCCTGCACACCTTCGCCGGTGACGTCGAGGAACTGCTCGCCGACGAGGGCATGCGGGTCGGCGAGCACGACATCGTGGCACCCGGCCGGCACCACGACCTGGCCGCCGGGGACCGCGTCATCGTGCGCTACGGGCGCCCCGTCACCCTCACCCTCGACGGGGAGCGCCGCCAGGTCTGGACCACCGCCCGGACCGTCGACGGCGCCCTGCGCCAGCTCGGCGTGCGGGCCGAGGGCGCCTATCTGTCCGCCTCCCGCTCCTCCGTCATCTCGCGCCGGGGCCTGGACCTGGACGTGCGCACCGAGCGGACCGTCACCTTCATGGTCGACGGGCGCGAGCACCCGGTCCGTACCAACGCCGCGACCGTCCGCGAGGCCATCCGGCAGGCGGGCATCACCCTGCACGGCCAGGACACCGCCTCCGTCGACCCCGACAGCTTCCCGCGCGAGGGCCAGACCATCTCGATCATGCGCATCACCGGCGGCCAGGAGATCCGCGAGGAGACCCTGGACTTCACCACCGAGCGCCACGACGACCCCACCCTCGCCAAGGGCACCGAGGTCGTCGCCCAGCGCGGCGAGAAGGGCGTCGAGCGCGTCACCTACGCCCTGCGGAGCGTCAACGGCGTCAAGCAGAAGCCGAAGAAGATCAGCTCCGAGACCGTGCGCACACCCCGCACCCAGATCATCAAGGTGGGCACCAAACCGATGCCCACCACGGTCAAGGGCGCGGAGGGGCTGAACTGGCGGGGCCTGGCCCAGTGCGAGGCGGGCGGCCGCCCGGACGCCGTGGACCCCTCGGGCACCTATGGCGGCCTCTACCAGTTCGACGTGCGCACCTGGCAGTCCCTCGGCGGCAGCGGCCGCCCCCAGGACGCCCCCGCCACCGAACAGACCCTGCGGGCCAAGAAGCTCTACATCCACCGGGGGGCGAGCCCGTGGCCCGTGTGCGGCCGTAAACTTCACGGGTGAGCCCCAGCACAGACGACTCCAGCCCCAGCACAGACGACTCCAGCCCCAGCACAGACGACTCCGGCGCTCTGCTCGGCCCCGCCGACATCCGCGAACTGGCCGCCGCCCTCGGGGTGCGGCCCACCAAACAGCGCGGCCAGAACTTCGTGATCGACGCCAATACGGTCCGCCGCATCGTGCGGACCGCCGCGGTGCGCCCCGACGACGTGGTCGTCGAGATCGGCCCCGGGCTCGGCTCGCTGACCCTCGCCCTGCTGGAGGCCGCCGACCGGGTCACCGCCGTCGAGATCGACGATGTGCTGGCCGCGGCCCTGCCGTCCACGGTCGCCGCCCGGCTACCCGGCCGCGCCGACCGCTTCGCGCTGGTGCACAGCGACGCCATGCAGATCACCGAGCTGCCCGGCCCGCCGCCTACCGCGCTGGTCGCCAACCTCCCCTACAACGTCGCCGTCCCGGTGCTGCTGCATATGCTCGCCCGGTTCCCCGGCATCGAGCGCACCCTGGTGATGGTCCAGGCCGAGGTCGCCGACCGGCTCGCCGCCGCACCCGGCTCCAAGGTGTACGGAGTGCCATCGGTCAAGGCCGCCTGGTACGCCGACGTCAAGCGGGCCGGTGCCATCGGCCGCAATGTCTTCTGGCCCGCCCCCAATGTCGACTCGGGCCTGGTCTCGCTGGTCCGGCGCACCGAGCCGGTCAAGACGACGGCGACCAGGGAAGAGGTCTTCGCCGTGGTCGACGCCGCCTTCGCCCAGCGCCGCAAGACGCTGCGCGCCGCACTGGCCGGATGGGCCGGTTCCGCGGCGGCCGCGGAGGCCGCGCTGGTGGCGGCGGGCATCTCGCCCCAGGCGCGCGGCGAGGCGCTCACCGTGGAGGAGTTCGCGGCGATCGCCGAGCACCGGGAGCGTGCCGCGTGACCTCGGTGACCGCCCGGGTACCCGCCAAGGTCAACGTCCAGCTCGCGGTGGGCGGTCTGCGCCCCGACGGCTTCCACGACCTGGCCAATGTCTTCCTCGCCGTGGGGCTGTACGACGAGGTCACGGTCACCCCGGCCGATGGCCTGCGGGTGACCTGCGCGGGCCCCGATGCCGGGCAAGTACCCCTGGACGAGAGCAACTTGGCCGCCCGGGCGGCGCTGGCACTCGCCGCGCGGCATGGCCGCGCGGCCGACGTGCACCTCCATATCGACAAGGACATCCCGGTCGCCGGTGGCATGGCCGGCGGCAGCGCGGATGGCGCGGCCGCCCTGCTGGCCTGTGACGCACTGTGGGGCACTGGCGCCTCGCGTGCCGAACTCCTTGCCATCTGCGCCGAGTTGGGCAGCGACGTACCGTTCGCCCTGGTCGGCGGGGCGGCGCTGGGGCGCGGGCGCGGTGAGCTGCTCAGTCCGCTGGCGGTGGGCGGCGCCGGTGCGTTCCACTGGGTCTTCGCCGTCGCGGACGGCGGGCTGTCGACCCCCGCGGTGTACGGGGAGTGCGACCGCCTCCGGGCCGCGTCCGGTACGGGCGCGAACGTGCCGGACGTCCCACCCCCCCAGCCCTCGGCCGCCCTGCTGGCCGCCCTCCGGGCCGGCGACCCGACCGCCCTCGCCGCCACGGTCTCCAACGACCTCCAGGCCGCCGCCATCTCGCTCCGCCCCTCGCTCGCCGCGACGCTCGCCGTGGGCACCGAGGCGGGCGCCCTGGCCGCGCTGGTCTCGGGCTCCGGCCCGACGACGGCCTTCCTGGTGAAGGGCGAGCCGGAGGGGGAGCGGGTCGCCGAGGCGCTCCGGCTGTCGGGCACCTGCCGCGCGGTGCGGGTGGCCTCCGGCCCGGTGCGGGGGGCCACGGTCCGTTAGATGACCGTTTCGTCTTTGGGTGACCGTTTCGTTTCGCGCCTTCGGCGCAAGGCAGCAGCTACGGGTCAGGAGCGGGGCGGGCCAGGCCCGGTCGCCGGGTTCCGGTACGGACGGGCCGGCGGGGTGGTGGGCTGGCGGGGTGGCGCGAGCTGCCTGCCGCATGGGGCGGGCCGGCGCGGGCCACGGCACTGGGGCGCGGGCCGCCCCTGCGCCTGAGGCGAACGAGGCGCACGGGAGGTGTGGTGCGCAACGGTTGGCCCATGCCTCGGTTTGGTGCACTTTCCCTCCTTCAAATGGGGTGAATTCGGGCTACCGGCGGAAGGTTTTCGATACCGGCACACCTGGGAACCGCGAACCGCGAACCGCGAGCCACCCAAGCGGAACCCGGCGACCGGCGCCGGCCCGCCCCGCTCCCGACCCGTAGCTGCCGCTTTGCGCCGGAGGCGCGAAACGAAACGGTCCGAGGTCAATCGGTCGGTGGAACGCGGGGGTGGGGGTACCCCCACCCCCGTTCACCTGCTGCTCCCATGGGGCGGCGGCCTCCCCGCGCCTAGCGTGGTACCCGAGCCGCTGGAGCGGTTGGAACAGCAGGAAGCAGGGGGCGGACACAGTGCGCGGCAAGAGGAAGACGGGTGCCCGGCGATGATGGGCAAGCTTGCGCGGCGTTCGCTGTGCCACCGGTTCGGCGGCTTCATCGCCACCTTTATCGCACTCACCCTGGGTGCCACGATCGTGATGGCCTGCGGCGGTCTGATGGAGACCGGCATCCGCGGCGACGTTCCGCCGGAGCGTCTGGCGGGGGCGCAGCTGGTGGTGACCGGAGACCAGTCGTACCCGCGTCCCGGCAAGAAGCACAAAGAGGTCTCCCTGCCCGAACGGGTGGAGCTGCCCGCCGAGTTGACCGACAAGGTCCGTGCGGTGCCGGGGGTGCGTACGGCCGTGGGCGAGCGCACCTTTGACGCCGCCGTGCTGGGTGGCGGGGGCAAGGCGGAGGCCCATGGCTGGGAGTCCGCGGCCGTTACCCCGTATGCGCTCGCCGCCGGTGCCGCGCCCGAGCGGTCCGGCGAGGTCGTCCTGGACGCGGGGCTCGCCCAGCGCGCAGGTGTGCAGGCGGGCGGACGGGTGCGCATCGCGGCGCATGGTGGCTCGGCCGACTACCGGGTGAGCGGTGTGGTCAAGACCGCCGGTCAGCCCGTGCTGTTCTTCGCCACCGGCGAGGCCGCGCGGCTGGCGCCGCATGCGGGCCGGGTCGCCGACATCGCCGTCACCGTCGAGCGCGGTGCGGATCTCGGCGCGGTGCGCAAGGGAGTCGGCGCCGCGCTCGCCGGACAGCCGGTGTCCGTACTGACCGGCGACGACCGGGGCGCCGCCGAGCACCCCGAGGTCCTTGCGGGCGCCGACGACCTGGTCTCGATCTCCGGGGCATTCGGCGGACTGGTCATCGCCTGTGCGGTGTTCGTGGTGGCCGGTACGGTCGGACTCGCCGCACAGCAGCGCCGCCGGGAGTTCGCCCTGCTGCGGGCGATCGGTGCCGGCACCCGTCAGCTGCGCAAGATGCTGCTCGGCGAGACCCTGATGGTCACGATTCTCGCGGGGGCGGCCGCCTGGCCGCTGGGGCCGCTGGCCGGCCACTGGCTGTTCGACCGGCTCACCGACGGCGGCCTGGTTCCGGACACCCTGGTCTACCGCCATGGCTGGATCCCGGCCCTGCCCGCCTATGGGGCCGCCCTGCTCACCGCGGTGCTCGGCAGCCTCCTCGGCACCCGGCGTGCGGTGGGTGCCAAGCCGGTGGAGGCGCTGGGCGAAGCGGCCGTCCAACAGCGCTGGTTCAACCCGGTGCGGCTGGTGCTCGGGCTGCTGTTCCTGGCCGGGGCCGCGGCCCTGTCGCTGATCACCGCGCTGGTGCTGCGCGGTCCGGTGGCGGCCTCCACGGCGGGGCCGGGAGTGATGTGCGCTGCGGTCGGCCTGGCCCTGCTGGGTCCGTGGTTCACCAAGCTGGTGACCGCTCTGCTGTACTGGCCGGTGCGGCTGGTGACCGGTGCCTCCGGGCGGCTGGCGGCCCTCAACTGCCGTGCCACCACGGTCAGGATGGCCGCGGTCGCCACCCCGATCATGCTCGCCACCGCCGTCGCCACCGGCATGATCTACCTCCAGACCACCACGGCCGCCGCCACCGACAAGGCGTTCACGGAGAACCTGCGGGCCGATGCGGTGATCACCTCCGCCGCGGGCGGGGTGGACCCGGCCTTGCTGTCGAGCGTGCGCCACCTGCCGGGTGTCGCTGCCGCGAGCGCCTCCCTCACCGGCCACGCCTACACCGAGCGCCCGCACGACGGTGACGAGAACAAGCGCGGCCTGGCCCTCCAGGGCGTCAGTGCGGACGGTGCCGAGGGGACTTTGGCCACTGAGGTGACCAAGGGCAGCCTGACCGCGCTGGACGGCAACACCATTGCCCTGCCGGAGCGGATGGCGGATCGGATGCACCGTGGTATCGGTGACACGGTGCGGCTGCGGATGGGGGACCGGGCGGTGGTGGATGTGCGGGTTGTGGCCCTGTTCACCGCTCGCGAGGGTTATGAGACGGCGCTGACCAGTGCGGAGCTGCTGGCCGCGCACAGCACGCGGGGGCTGCCCGCGCAGATCATGGTGCGCGCCGCCGATGGCACCGGCCGGGACCGACTGATGAGCGAGCTCGGTGCGTTCGCCGAGCGGCACCCGGAGCTCAAGGTCGCCGACCGGGACTCCCTGACCGCGGAACACGCCCGCAACACCCGCACCCAGGCCTGGGCCAACTACCTCATCGCGGGAATGCTGATCGCGTACACCGCGCTCTCGGTGGTCAACTCGACTGCTGTCGCGGTGGGCAACCGGCGCCGGGACTTCGCGCTGCAGCGGCTGACCGGGTCCACCCGGGGGCAGGTGATGCGGATGATGACCGTGGAGGGTGCGTTTGTGGCCGTTGTCGGCCTGGTCCTGGGCACGCTCGCGGCGGCTGCGATGCTGGTGCCGTTCAGCCTGACGGCTATGGGCAGTTGGCTCCCCTCCGGTCCGCTGTCGGTCTACCTCGGGGTGATCACCGGTGCGAGCGCGCTGGCCCTGGCCTCGACCCTGATCCCGACCTGGCTGGCCCTGCGGATGCGGCCGGTGGAGGCCGCCCGGGTCTGAGCGGTCTTGGGGTTCGCCCGTGCGAGGGGGGTTCTTTTGAACCCCCCTCGCACGGCGCTTGCCCGCCATAGCCTCCGTTGGTATCGACAGAGGTACGAGGGGTGGGGTGCGGGATGAGTGAGACCTCTCCGTCGCCGTTGGCATGGCGGCTGTGCGGGAATCAGCTCAAGCTGTGGCGGATGGGTGCGAACATCAGCCGTGAGGAGCTGGGCAGGGAAGCGGGGTATGAGGTCGATACCATCAAGTCGATGGAGCAGGGGCGGCGGAGGCCGTCGCAGAGGTTGCTCGACATCGCGGACGAAATGTTCGGGGCGCACGGGAAGTTGAGGGCGGCACACCCGTACCTGGAACCGGAGAGGTTCGCCAGTCGCTCGCGTGAGTACATGGTGATCGAGGCCGAAGCGATCGCTCTGCACTGGTACGACGTGCTGTTCATTCCCGGGCTGTTGCAGACCGAGGAGTACGCCCGCGTACTCATGTCCAGTCCCTGCCCTCCCGCGGACGAGGAGACGATCCAGAAGCGAGTGGCAGCCCGATTGGAGCGGCAGGAACTGCTGAAGAAGCAAACCGTGATGTTCAACTTCGTGATCCATGAGGTCGCGCTGCGGAGCATGGTGGGCGGATCCGAGGTGATGAAAAATCAACTCAATCACCTGGTGAAAGTTGGTGATTTGCCCAATGTCTTTGTCCAGGTGCTGCCCATGGGGCTGGGTGTACATCCTGGACTTGGCGGCCCATTCACTGTGCTCGAGACCTCTGACCATGCGCACTACGGCTACCAAGAAGCGCAAGCAGCCAGCATGATGAATGCGGATCCAGAGAGAGTGAGCAAGCTCATGAAGCGGTTCGGTGTGATCCGTATGCATGCTCTCAGCGCCGTGGATTCGGTCCCATTCATCAAGAAGGTGGCAGAAGAGCTATGAGTGCCGAACCGGCATGGTTCAAGTCCAGCTACAGCGCACAGGACGGCAGTCAATGCGTCGAAGTCGCCGCCCTCCCGCACACCGTCCACATACGTGACTCGAAGCGCAGGGACGGCCCCCAACTCGCCATACACGCCCCCGTCTGGGTGCACTTCATCACCTACGCGTCCGGCGCATAGTGGGCCGGGGGCGCAGCCCCGGGCAAACCTACGGACGGGTTGGCGGGGTTGGCGCGGGCCACGGCGCTGGGGCGCGGGCCGCCCCTGCGCCTGAGGCGAGCGAGGCACGCGGGAGGCGTGGTGCGCAACGGTTGGTCCATGCTTCAACTTGGCGCCCTTTTCCTCCGCTAAATAGGGTGAATTCGGGCGCTGGTGGAGGGTTTTCGATACCGGCACACCTGCGAACCGTGAACCGCGAACCACTCAAGCGGAACCCGGCGACCGGCGCCGGCCCGCCCCGCTTCCGACCCGTAGCTGCCGCTTTGCGCCGAAGGCGCGAAACGAAACGGTCACCCGACCACAGGCACTATGCCGCCCTGCCTCTTGGTAAGCGGGCTCTGGAAGTCCGGTGCGGTACCGTGCCCCATAAGGACCGCGTCCGTAAGGGGCGCGCGGGCTGTGACACCGTGCGGCTCCGCCGCGTGGGCGCGACCAGCCACGGGCGGCCCGCAGTCGACTGACCGTACATCCAGCGGAGCGCTCCTGGTCCTCAATGTCTTCGACCGGCAGGACACCCTTATCGCGGACGAGGACTGAGCCCGGCCAGGGCGACGACGGGGGCGGACCAGGGCCTGGCCCCCGGGCTTGACCCGTGACATGGGATCCTGAAAAGGACACCATCAAGCGAGGAGCCCAATGGCAGCCAACCTGGTCAATCTGGAAGCCGTCGACAAGGTGTACGGCACCCGTGCACTGCTCGACGGCATCTCCCTCGGTGTGAACGAGGGCGACCGGATCGGCGTGGTCGGCCGCAACGGCGACGGCAAGACCACGCTCATCCGCATCCTTGCCAAGCTCGAGGAGGCCGACAAGGGGCGGGTCACCCACGCCGGTCACCTGCGCCTGGGCGTTCTCACCCAGCACGACTCCCTCGACCCGGCCGCCACCGTGCGGCATGAGGTCATCGGCGACCTCGCCGACCATGAGTGGGCGGGGAACGCCAAGATCCGCGATGTGCTGACCGGGCTGTTCGGCGGCCTGGACCTGCCCGGCTTCGCACAGGGCCTGGACACCGTCATCGGTCCGCTCTCCGGCGGTGAGCGGCGCCGGATCGCGCTCGCCCAGCTGCTGATCGCCGAGCAGGATCTGCTCGTCCTCGACGAGCCCACCAACCACCTCGACGTGGAGGGCATCTCCTGGCTCGCCGGGCACCTGCGGGCCCGCCGCTCGGCGCTGGTCTGCGTCACCCACGACCGCTGGTTCCTCGACCAGGTCTGCACCCGCATGTGGGACGTACAGCGCGGCACCGTCCATGAGTACGAGGGCGGCTACAGCGACTATGTCTTCGCCCGTGCCGAGCGTGAGCGGATCGCCGCCACCGAGGAGGCCAAGCGGCAGAACCTGATGCGCAAGGAGCTCGCCTGGCTGCGCCGCGGCGCCCCGGCCCGTACCAGCAAGCCGCGCTTCCGCATCGAGGCCGCCAATGAACTGATCGCGGACGTACCGCCGCCGCGCGACAACGCCGAGCTGATGAAGTTCGCGAGTTCCCGGCTCGGCAAGACCGTCTTCGACCTGGAGAACGTGACCGTGCAGGCCGGGCCGAAGGTGCTCGTCGAGCATCTGACCTGGCAGCTGGGCCCCGGCGACCGGATCGGCCTGGTCGGCGTCAATGGCGCGGGCAAGACCTCGCTGCTGCGCGCCCTCGCCGAGGCGGCGCGCACCCAGGGCGAGCAGCAGCCCGCGGGCGGCAAGGTGGTGGTCGGCAAGACGGTCAAGCTGGCCTATCTGTCCCAGGAGGTCGCCGAACTCGACCCCGCCATGCGGGTGTTGGAGGCGGTCCAGCAGATCCGCGACCGCGTGGACCTGGGCAAGGGACGGGAGATGACGGCGGGGCAGCTGTGCGAGAAGTTCGGCTTCACCAAGGAGAAGCAGTGGACGCCGGTCGGCGACCTCTCCGGCGGTGAGCGGCGACGGCTGCAGATCCTCCGGCTGCTGATGGACGAGCCCAATGTGCTCTTCCTCGACGAGCCGACCAACGACCTCGACATCGAGACGCTGACCCAGCTGGAGGACCTGCTCGACGGCTGGCCCGGCTCCATGGTGGTCATCAGCCACGACCGGTACTTCGTGGAGCGCACCACCGACCGGGTGTTCGCGCTGCTCGGCGACCGCTTCCTGCGGATGCTGCCGCGCGGGCTGGACGAGTATCTGGAGCGGCGGCAGGCCGTCATCGAGGCCGCGGCGCCCCCGGCGCCCGTGCCCGCGGTCAAGCCCAGGCCGGCCGGGGACTCCCGGGCGGCCAAGAAGGAGCTGCAGAAGATCGAGCGCAGGCTCGACCGGATCAGCGAGCAGGAGGCCAGGCTGCACGAGCGGATCGCGGAGCGGGCGACCGACTTCGAGGCGGTGGCCAAGCTGGACGCCGAGCTGCGTGAACTCGCCGGTGAACGTGAGGAACTGGAGCTGCGCTGGCTGGAACTCGCCGAAGAGGTGTAGTGCACCCGCGGGACAGCAGTCTTGTCACGGGGCGGTATCGGCCAGGAGCTGTGGCCAATGCCGCCCCGTGGGCTGTTTGTGCAGGGTGATACAAAGAACGTCCGCTCGCCTGCCGCTCACTGGCGGGATTCCGTCCCCTGCCCATGGACCCGCGTACACAGAGGAAAGTTGATGTCACAGCCGCCCCAACCACCTCAGTCGCCGCAGGGGGTCCCTCCGGAGAAGCCGGTCGGCGGTTTCGGCGCCCCCCAGGACTCTCCTCCGGCCGGTTTCGGCGCCCCGCCCGCCATGCCCCCGCAACCACCGGGTCAACCCGCGTACGGCTACCCGCAGATGCCGCCCGCGCCCCCCGGAGCGCCGCAGACCGGTGGCTACGGCTACCCCGGGCAGCCGCCCCAGGCCAGCGGCTACGGCTATCCCGGGCAGCCGCCGCAGTACGGCGGGTACCCGCCCCAGCCGCCGCTCCCCGGCGGCGCTCCGAGCCCCGGCGGGGGGAAGTCCAAGCGGCGCCTGGCGGTGATCGTCAGCTCCGTGGTGGCGCTGGTGCTGGTCGCCGGCGGTGGCGTCTGGTTCGCCACCAAGGACGACGGCAAGCACGACAAGGCCCATGGCGCCGACAACCACCAGGGCAACGGCGGCAACAAGGACAAGGGGGGCAAGGAGGACAAGCCCAAGTCCCAGGACGGCAGGATGCTGTTCGGCGTCGACCAGCCCGAGGTCCCGAGCGGCCGCTTCGCCCCCGGCATGTGGGCCACCGACAAGGTCTTCGCCAAGGCCGGCCTCTTCAAGATCACCGGATACGGGCCGACCGGCGGACAGCAGTGGGAGCTCCCGCTCGACGGCGAGACCTGCTGGGCCTCCCCGCATGTCACCGCCGACGGCAAGACCGCGGTCCTGGTCCGGGACAAGAAGCCCGAGGGCACCAAGTTCGGCTCCGGCGGTCAGTGCACCGAAGTGATCGCGCTCGACCTGAACAACGGTAGGAAACTCTGGCAGAAGTCCCTCAAGGGCGATGACCAGACCCTCTCCTTCAACGAGGTCACCGTCGGCAACGGCGTGGTCGCCGCGGGCAGCCTCTCGGGCGGCGCCGCCTGGTCGCTGGCCGACGGCAAGGAACTGTGGAAGCCCCAGCCGACCACGGACTGCGTGGACCGCGGCTACGGCGGCGGGAACAAGCTGGTCGCGGTGCGCCGCTGCGGTGACTACGACCACCCGCTGATGAAGATCCAGACCCTCAAGCCGAATGGCGCGGTGCTCTCCTCGTTCACCCTGCCGAACAACCTGGCGGGGGCGAACGTGGTGTCCACCGACCCGCTGGTCGTCGCGATCAAGGCGGGCAGCGACTCGTCGACCTCCGGTGCCTCGGACTTCATGGTGATCGACGACAGCGCCAAGGACGGCAAGCTGCGCAGCAAGATCTCCGCCGGGAACGGCACCTACGACCCGCACTGCGACTCGCTCCAGGTGGAGAGCTGCAAGACCGCCATGGTCGGCAAGGACACGCTCTACCTGCCGACCAGGAGCCACCAGACCGGCAAGGCCGGCGCGGATGTCAACGAGATCGTCGGCTTCGACCTGGCCAGTGGCCAGTCGAAGGGCAAGGCCGAGGGCCGGAAGAGTTCCGAGCTCACCCCGCTCACCGTGGACCAGGACGGGTACCTCATCGCGTACCAGACGCCCGGGTGGCAGCAGGGCGGCCAGGTGGTGCGCCTCGATCCCAAGACGTTCGCCCTGGACGTGCTGTTGCGGAACCCTGCCTCCACCTCCCGGGTGGAGGAACAGATCTCGATGGGCCGCGGCGGGGTCCTGTGGTCCCAGAACCGGCTTTACCTGGGGCGGGATTACATCAGCGAGACCAGTCGCTGGGACAAGGACAAGAAGTACCTGGCGACGGTCTGGGGAGCCAACTGATACTGATCATTTGACGAGCGCTCCGGCCAAATCCCTGTCCATCGTGCGTACATGCCTGAACGATCCGTTTCAGACGCGAAGTACACATGATTGGCAGGGATTTCGGCATTCCGGGGGACTTCTCACCAGTAGGGGGCGCGGAACGTCGAACAAGCGTGTAGCTTCCGGTGGACAAGAGGGCGACAGGAGACGTACGCGGGCGACAGGGGGGGGCAGCGCATGGGCGTGCGGCTCATGGTGGTCGATGACCACCGTCTGCTGGCCGAGGCCCTCGCCTCGGCGTTGAAGCTGCGAGGGCACCGGGTGCTGGCCGCGGCGGCGCCGAGCGCGGGCGCCGCCGAACTGGTGGTGAGCCGGGCGCCCGAGGTGTGCCTGCTGGGCACCGCGGCCCCGGCCGAGCCGGGGGCCTTTGAACCGGTGGTCCGGATCAAGCGGGAGCGGCCCCAGGTGGCCGTGGTGGTGCTCGGCCCGGTGCCCAGCCCGCTGGGGATCGCGGCCGCCTTCGCCGCCGGGGCCTCCGGCTATGTGCGCCACAACGAGCGCATCGAGGGCGTCGAGCGGGCGATGATGAAGGCCCGGGCCGGCGAGGCCGCGGTCGAACCACAGCTGCTGCAGGGCGCGTTCGCCGAACTGCTCAACCCCGCGGCCCAGCCGGACGACGAGGGCGCCCGGCTGCTCCAGCTGCTCACCCCGCGCGAGGTCGAGGTGCTGGTGCGGGTCGCCGAGGGGGAGGACACCCGGTTGATCGCGGCGGGCATGGGCATAGCGCCCAGCACCGCACGCACGCACGTCCAGCGGGTCCTGATGAAGCTGGGCGTGGGCTCCCGGCTGGAGGCCGCGGCGCTGGCCGCGCGCACCGGGCTGCTGGATCGTGCGGCGGGCGGTGCCGCGGTCACTCCTCGGGGGGTGGTGGGGCGGCAGGGCGGAGCCTGAGCCAGAGCAGGCAGCCGCCGCCGAAGACCAGCATGCCCAGGCCCGCCCAGAGGTTGATGTTGATGCCGCGTGCCTTGTCCAGGTCCGCGTCCGAGGCCGCGATCCCGGCCCCGGTGACGATCAGGCCGTAGACGGTGAACAGGCCGCCGATGACCAGGCGTACGTCAAAGAGCCGGTGGTGATCCTGCACGGCAACTCCTCAGTAGGAGAACGGGAGGTAGCAGACGGCGGCGAGGACCACCGCGCCCCAGCCCAGCAGGGCGGGTCTGCGGTACCAGGCGGTGTCGCCGGGATCCGGCGGCTGCGCCATGCCGGGGGAGGTGGTGCCGTAGACGAATCCGGCCAGCGACGCCAGGGGTTTGGGCTCGGTGGCATAGGAGACCGCGAGCATCACCACCGCGCCGACGGCGAACGCCACGATCGCGGAGACGAAGTTGGCGCCCTGGTCGGAGGGGATCGAGACGATGTGCTGCTGGTAGAGCCAGAAGTAGTTGACCATCGCGGCGGCGGTGCCGGACAGCAGGCCCCAGAAACCGGCGGCGGCGGTGGCCCGCCTCCAGAACATGCCGAGGATGAACACGCAGAACAGCGGCACATTGAAGAAGGAGAACAGCGTCTGGAGGTAGTTCATGATGTTGGAGAAGGAGGAGGCGATAAAGGCGGTCCCCATCCCGGCGAGCACCCCGGCCGCCGTCGCCCACCGCCCGGTCGCCAGGTAGTGGGCGTCGGTGCGGTCCCGCCGGACATAGGGGGCCCAAATGTCGTTGACGAAGACCGTGTTGAAGGACGACACATTGGCGGCCATGCCCGCCATGAAGGCGGCGAGCAGCCCGGTGACCGCGATGCCCAGCATTCCATTGGGCAGCAGATCGCGCATCAGCACCGGTATCGCGTCGTTGTAGCTCAGTCCGCTGCCCGCCCGGCCCAGTGCGGGCTCCATGACCAGCGCGATCAGCCCCGGCACCACCACGGCCAGCGGAATGAGCAGCTTGGGGAACGCGGCGATCAACGGGGTGCGCCGGGCGGCGCTGAGGTTCCTGGCGGACAGGGCGCGCTGCACCTCGGCGAAGTTGGTGGTCCAGTAGCCGAAGCTCAGTACGAAGCCGAGGCCCAGGACGATGGTCAGCCAGTTGGCGCCCAGCGGGTTGGCGTGGCCGATGCCGGTACCGCCCCAGGCGCTGAGGAAGTCATCGCCATGGGCGGCGGAGAGCGAGTCGGCCAGACCGCCCCAGCCGCCGACCCGCTTGAGGCCGACGACCGCCAGCGGTATCAGCGCGGCGAGGATCACAAAGAACTGCAGCACCTCGTTGTAGATCGCCGAGGAGAGGCCGCCGAGCGTGATGTACGCCAGCACAAAGAAGCCCGCAACGACGATCGCCACCCACTGCGGCCAGCCCAGCAGCGCCTGGAGCACGATCGCCATCGCATAGAGGTTGACGCCCGCGATCAGCACCGAGGAGACGGCGAAGATCACCGAGGACAGCAGGTGCGAGGCGGGTCCGAAGCGATGCAGCAGGAACTCCGGTACCGAGCGCACCTTGGAGCCGTAGTAGAAGGGCATCATCACCAGGCCCAGGAAGACCATCGCCGGTATCGCGCCGATCCAGTACCAGTGCACGGTGTAGGCGCCGTACTGGGCGCCGTTGGCGGCCATGCCGAGGATCTCGGTGGCGCCCAGGTTGGCGGCGACAAAGGCGAGGCCGGTGACCCAGGCGGGCAGCGAGCGGCCGGAGAGGAAGAAGTCCAGGCTGGTGCGCACCGAGCGGCGGGCCGCGAAGCCGATGCCCAGGACGACGGCGAAATAGAGCGCCAGGATCGTGTAGTCGAGACCGTTGACGGGGAGCCGCAGCCCGTCGGCCAGGTAGTGCATGGGGTGGTGCATGGTCACCTCACTCACTGTCGACACGCACGGTCGACCGAACTCACCGTTGACCAAGCTTGTTGACTCATGATTCCTTGTGTTTGGTTGTGTGGGAAGGTGTTGGTGAGGGGACGTCAGAAATGCAGAAGACGGTGACCCGTCTCGCGGACGGACGCGAGCTGATCTACTACGACTCCGATGACGACGCGGTGCGCGACGCCCCCGACCCCCGCCCGCTCGGCCCGGTCGCCACCGTCACCGAACTGCGCCGGGACCCCCTGCTCGGCGACACCGTTGCCATCGCCTCGCACCGCCAGGCGCGTACGTACCACCCGCCACCCGACGAGTGCCCGCTGTGCCCGTCAAGGGACGGCAGACACACCGAGGTTCCCGCCGCCGACTATGAAGTGGCCGTATTCGAGAACCGGTTCCCCGCCCTCGCCGGGGACGCGGGCCGCTGCGAGGTCGTCTGCTTCACCGCCGATCACCGGGCGTCCTTCGCCGATCTCGACGACCGGCGGGCCGCCCTGGTGCTCGCCGCCTGGACGGACCGCACGGCCGAACTGGCCGCCCTCCCCGGCGTGCGGCAGGTCTTCTGCTTCGAGAACCGGGGCCGGGAGATCGGCGTCACCCTCGGCCACCCGCACGGCCAGATCTACGCCTACCCCTTTGTCACCCCGCGCACCGAGCGGATGCTCGCCCGCGCCGAAGAGCACCGCCAACGCACCGGCGGGCGCAACCTGTTCGACGACACCGTGGCGGCGGAGGAGGCCGACGGACGCCGCATCGTCCTCTCCGGCGAGCACTGGACCGCCTTTGTGCCCTACGCCGCCCACTGGCCGTACGAGGTCCACCTGCACCCCCGGCGCAGAGTGCCCGACCTGCCCTCGCTCGACGAGGCCGCACGGGCGGAGCTGCCCGGGATCCACCGGGAGCTGGTGCGGCGCTTCGACCGTCTCTTCGGCCCCGGGCAGCCGCCCACGCCCTATGTCTCCGCCTGGCACCAGGCGCCGCTCCACCACCCCTACCGCCATGAATTCGCGCTTCACCTCGAGCTTTTCACCATTCGCCGTACTCCCGGCAAACTCAAGTTCCTCGCCGGTTCCGAATCCGGCATGAATGTGTTCATCAACGATGTGCCGCCCGAGGCCGCGGCCGAGCGACTGCGAGAGGCAGCAAGCCAATGAACCCCACTGCGCCTTCCCGGGGGACAACCCCCGGACCCCCGGCCGCAACGACAGGCCACCGGGGTTCCGCTGACCGGCATCGCGCGGGAAACGTCGGTAAGTGCCTGGTCACCGGCGGAGCCGGCTATATCGGCAGCGTGGTCACGGCACATCTGCTGGCCGCCGGGCACACCGTGACCGTCCTCGACGACCTCTCCACCGGGCACCGCGACGCCGTCCCCACCGGCGCGCAGTTCATCGAGGGGCGCGTCCAGGACGCGGCACGCCGGCTGGACGGCTCCTATGACGCGGTCCTGCACTTCGCCGCCTTCTCCCAGGTGGGGGAGTCCGTCGCGGAGCCCGGGAAGTACTGGCGCAACAACGTCGGCGGCACCCTTGAACTGCTCGCCGCCATGCGGGAGGCCGGGGTCGGCACCCTGGTCTTCTCCTCCACCGCGGCCGTCTATGGCGAGCCCGCCACCGTCCCGGTCACCGAGACCGACCCCACCGTTCCCACCAGCCCCTATGGTGCGAGCAAGCTCGCCGTCGACCAGATGATCGGCGCCCAGTGCACCGCCCATGGCCTGGCCGCCGTCTCGCTGCGCTACTTCAATGTGGCCGGGGCGCACGGGCGTTATGGCGAACGGCACTCGCCCGAGTCACACCTGATCCCCCTGATCCTCCAGGTCGCCCTGGGCGAGCGGGAGGCCATCTCGGTGCACGGCGAGGACTATCCGACCCCGGACGGCACCTGTGTGCGCGACTACCTCCATGTCGCCGACCTCGCCGAGGCCCATCTGCTCGCCCTGGCCGCGGCCCGCCCCGGCGAACACCTCGTCTGCAACCTCGGCAACGGCAATGGCTTCTCCGTGCGGGAAGTCATCGAGACCGCCCGTAAGATCACCGGCCACCCCATCCCCGAGCGCACCGCCGACCGGCGGCCCGGCGACCCCGCCGTGCTGGTCGCCTCCGCCGAGCGGGCCCGCGCACGCCTGGGCTGGCGGCCCGGCCGCGGCGAGCTGGCCGAGATCATCGCGGATGCCTGGGAGTTCGCCCGCCGGACGGACGCATGACCGCCGCGGCCGGATTCCGCGCCGTCTACGGCACCGAACCGGCCGGGGTGTGGTCGGCGCCCGGCCGCGTCAACCTCATCGGCGAACACACCGACTACAACGACGGCTTCGTCCTGCCGATCGCCCTGCCCCAGCGCACCTCGGTGGCCGCGGCCCCCCGCGGGGACGGACTGCTGCGGCTGCACTCCGCGGCGCAGGGCGGCGGAGCGATCGAACTGCGGACCGCCGCGCTGACCCCCGGGGCGGTGCGGGGCTGGGCCGCCTATCCGGCGGGCGTGTACTGGGCGTTGCGCGAGGCGGGCCTGGCCATGGACGGTGCGGATGTGCACGTGGAGAGCGATGTGCCGGTGGGTGCGGGGCTGGCCTCCTCCGCCGCGCTGGAGATCGCCACGGCACTGGCCCTGACCGAGCTGTCCGGGCACCGGCCGTCCCGCCCCGAACTGGCCCGGCTGGCCCAGCACGCCGAGAACGCCTTCGTCGGCGTGCCCTGCGGCGTCATGGACCAGCTGGCCTCGGCCTGCTGCACCCGGGGCCACGCCCTCCACCTGGACACCCGTGACCTGCGCGGCCGCCAGGTGCCGCTGGACCTCGCCGGGCCCGGCCTGCGGCTGCTGGTGGCCGACACCGGCGTACGGCACCGGCTGGGCGACGGAGCGTACGCCGCGCGCCGCGCCGGCTGCGAGACCGCGGCCCGGGCGCTGGGGGTGCGGGCCCTGCGCGATGTGCCCTACCCGCAACTGCCGAGGGCCCTGCACTCCTTGGGGCCCGACCTGCGGCCGCTGGTCCGCCATGTGGTCACCGAGAACCACCGGGTGGCGGAGGTCACCGCGCTGCTGGAGGCGGGCGCCGTGGCGGAGACCGGCCCGCTGCTCACCGCCGGTCATCTGTCGCTGCGCGACGACTACGCCGTCTCCTGCCCCGAGTTGGACCTGGTGGTCACCACGGCCTGCGCGGCGGGCGCGCTGGGGGCGCGGATGACCGGGGGCGGGTTCGGCGGGTCGGCGGTGGTGCTGGTCGCCGCGGGAGACGCGCCGGCGGTGCGGGACGCGATCACCGAGGCCTTCGCCTTCGCCGGCCACGGGGCGCCGCGGATCTTCTCCGTGACGCCGGGGGACGGGGCCGCCGCGCAACCCTGAGACACCAACCACCCGCAAGGGACTTGTCGTTCACCACCCCAATACTGAACAGAAAGCTCACCATAAACATCTGGGTCAAGCAGTTTTGCGATTCGCCTTCCGTTGTCGGACCCCCGCCGTACGCTGTGCACAGCGCCGGTGGGGGCCGACGCTGATCAGGGGGCGAGACAGGCAGGTACGACGCCCGGGGTGGGGAAGTTGTCCGGCACGGCGGCGGCCGTGCGCGTGTGACGGTCCCGTACCGGGCGCCGTACCCGCACTGCCCGCCTCCCCGGAATTGGGGGTGGTTGTGGCACGTATTCGGGTACTGGTGGTCGACGACCACCGCATCTTCGCCGAGTCGCTGGCCGCCGCCCTCGCGGCGGAGCAGGATGTCGATGTCTCGGCGGCCGGCAGCGGGCCGGCCGCGCTGCGCGCACTGGAGCGCGCGGCGGTGGAGGGGCGTCGCTTTGACGTCCTGCTGATCGACGCCGACCTGGGCACGGTGGCCGGGGATCTGGCGCGGGTGCCGGAGCAGCGCCGGGCGCCGGGCCAGGAGGGCCCGGGACAGGGCGAGGGCACGGTCGATGGAATCTCCCTGGTGGCCGGGGTGCGCGCGGGCCATCCGGGCGTGCGGACGGTGGTGCTCGCCGAGCGCGACGACCCGCGCCGGGCGGCCGCCGCACTGCAGGCCGGGGCCGGCGGCTGGGTCGCCAAGGACTGTTCGCTCTCCCGGCTGCTCGCGGTCATACGCGGGGTGCTGCGGGATGAGACGCACCTGCCGCCCGCCCTGCTGACGGGCGTCCTGCGGGAGTTGACGGCGGCGCGCAAGCACCGCACCGAGAGCGAGCGCCTGGTGGAGTCGCTGACCCCGCGCGAGCGCGAGGTGCTGCGCTGCATGGTGGCCGGGCTCGGCCGCAAGGCCGTGGCCGAGCGCCTCTATCTCTCCCCGCACACGGTCCGTACCCATATGCAGAATGTGCTGGGCAAACTGGGGGTGCACTCCACGCTGGCCGCGGTGGCGCTGGCCCGGCGGGCCGGGGTCGGGCCGGCCGACCTAGCCGGGGATGTTGTCGAACGGGGCGGTCAACTGGCGTAGCAAGCGGGCCAGTTCATGGCGCTGGGCGGTGGAGAGCTCGGCCAGGATCGCATGCTCCTGGGCGAGCAGCCCGGCGAGCGCCTGATCCGCGCGGTCCCGGCCCTCCGCGGTGAGCCGCACCAGCACCCCGCGCCGGTCATTGGGGTCGGGCTCCCGCTCGACCAGGCCCTTCTTGGCGAGCCGGTCAATGCGATTGGTCATCGTGCCGGAGGTGACCAGGGTCTGGGTCAGCAGCTGCCCGGGCGACAGCTGATAGGGCGCCCCGGCCCGGCGCAGCGCGGTCAGGACGTCGAACTCCCAGGGCTCGAGCTCATGCTCGGCGAAGGCGGTGCGCCTGGCCCGGTCGAGATGGCGGGCCAGCCTGCTGACGCGGCTGAGCACCTCGAGTGGTTCCACGTCGAGGTCAGGGCGCTCCCGGCGCCACGCAGCGACCAGTCGATCGACCTCGTCCTCCATGGGGAGAAGTGTAAACGGTCTGTCGACATGAAGTCTCTTGACGTCAAGACAGTTGTCGGGGGATGCTGGCGCCAAGCCCACCACCGCACGGAGGCCTCGCCATGCACCGCACCCCCACCTGGGACCCGCAGCAGTACCTCCACCACGCCGACCACCGCACCCGCCCCTTCCACGACCTGCTGGCGCGCATCCCCGAACTGCCCGCCCGGGACCGCCCCGCCCGCATCGCCGACCTCGGCTGCGGCCCCGGCAACAGCACCTCCGTCCTCGCCGAGCGCTGGCCCGACGCCCACCTCACCGGCCTTGACAACTCCCCCGAAATGCTGGACGAGGCCGCCTCCTTCGCGGGCCGTACCAGCGGCGGCGGCCGCATCGAATTCGGGCACGCCGACCTCGCCGACTGGACCCCGGCCGAGCCCTTCGACCTGATCGCTTCCAACGCCGCCTTCCAATGGGTGCCCGGCCACGCCGACTCCTTCAAGGCCTGGACCGACGCCCTCACCCCCGGCGGCATCCTCGCCTTCCAGGTCCCCGGCAACTCCGGCGCGCCCTCCCACGCGCTGATGCGTGAGCTGTGCGACTCCCCCCGCTGGCGCGAGCGGCTGGCCGGTGTGGTGCGCGGCCCCGTCCACGTCCTGGAGCCCGCCGACTATCTGACCCGGCTCGCGGACCTCGGCTGCGCCGTGGACGCCTGGGAGACCACCTATGTCCACCAGCTCCCCGGCGAGGACCCGGTGCTCGACTGGATCAAGGGCACCGGCCTGCGGCCCGTGCTGACCGCGCTCGCCGACAACCCGGCGGAGACCGAGGAGTTCCTCACCGCCTACCGGCCCCTGCTGCGCAAGGCCTATCCGGGCGGCCCGCACGGCACGCTCTTCCCGTTCCGCCGCATCTTCGTGGTGGCCCGGAAGCCGAGCTGAGCGGCCCGCGGCGGGGGCGCGGGACCGTCAACTCCTGCGGTGCCCTATCAGCCGCGGCTTGGGCTCCAGTCCGTCCAGCCCGTGCCAGGCCAGATTCACCAGATGCGCCGCCACCTCCGCCTTCTTCGGCTTGCGCACATCCAGCCACCACTGGCCGGTCAACGCCACCATCCCGACCAGCGCCTGGGCGTACAGCGGTGCCAGTTTGGGATCGAAGCCGCGGGCCTTGAACTCCAGCCCCAGAATGTCTTCCACCTGGGTGGCGATATCGCTGATCAGTGAGGCGAAGGTACCCGTCGACTGCGCCACCGGCGAATCCCGCACCAGGATCCGGAAGCCGTCGGTATACGTCTCGATGTAGTCGAGCAGGGCAAAGGCCGCCTGTTCCAGCAGCTCACGGGGATGGCCCGCGGTCAGCGCCCCCGTCACCATGTCCAGGAGCTGCCGCATCTCGCGGTCCACCACCACCGCGTACAGCCCCTCCTTGCCGCCGAAGTGCTCGTACACCACCGGCTTGGAAACCCCGGCCTTGGCCGCGATCTCCTCCACCGAAGTGCCCTCGAACCCCCGCTCCGCGAAAAGCGTGCGACCGACATCCAGCAGCTGCTCACGGCGCTCCGCGCCGGTCATCCGCACCCGCCGGGTGCGCCTGCCCCCCGAGCCCGGGGCCAGGTCCTTGTTGGTGGTGGTCTTGCCGTCGAACGCCACGCCGTCAATCATGCCTTTCCCAGCTACCGCCGAGGGGACCCCCAGGCGGCACCCTCCTTCTCCTGCTCGTGTCCGGCCCGCGGCCTGCGCCGGGACTCGATCCGCTCCGCCCCCGGCCAGCGCACGTCATACGCCCAGCCGGCCTGCTCAAACCAGCGGATGATCCGGGCGCTGGAATCCACCTGCCCCCTCAGCACCCCATGCCGCGCCGACGTCGGGTCGGCGTGGTGCAGGTTGTGCCAGGACTCGCCACAGGACAGCACCGCCAGCCACCACACATTGCCCGACCGGTCGCGCGACTTGAACGGCCGCTTGCCGACCGCATGGCAGATCGAGTTGATCGACCAGGTCACATGGTGCAACAGCGCCACCCGGACCAGCGAACCCCAGAAGAAAGCCGACACCGCACCCTGCCACGACCAGGTCACCAGCCCACCGACCAGCGGCGGGAACAGCAGCGAGACCGTCGTCCACAGCACGAACTGGCGGGAGATCCGGCGAATGGCCGGATCGTTGATCAGATCCGGCGCGTACTTCTGCTGCGGCGTCCGCTCCTCATCGAACATCCAGCCGATATGCGCCCACCACAGCCCCTTCATCAGCGCCGGGACCGTCTCCCCGAACCGCCACGGGGAGTGCGGATCACCCTCGACGTCCGAGAACTTGTGATGCTTGCGGTGATCCGCCACCCAGCGCACCAGCGGCCCCTCCACCGCCAGCGAACCCATGATCGCCAACGCGACCCGCAGCGGCCGCCTGGCCTTGAAGGCACCATGCGTGAAATAGCGGTGGAAACCGATCGTGATGCCATGACAACCGATGAAATACATCGCCACCAACAGCCCCAGATCCAGCCAGCTCACCCCCCAGCCCCAGGCCAAGGGCACCGCGGCCAGCAGCGCGACAAAGGGAACGGTGATAAACAGCAGCAACGTGATCTGCTCGATCGAGCGTTTGCTGTCGCCACCCAGGGTGGCGGAAGGCAGCGAGCCCTCCGGGGCCTTCGGCGCGTCTTCGAGCACGTCGGGGCTTGCAGTCATGGGGTTCCCTCATGGGGGTCGGGGAGCATCGGCTACGGTTCCGTAACCTACGGCAACGTAAGTATGGCAGGGCCCGCGCCCGGGGCAAGAGGGCTGCCAAAGCGCGTCGGACGGCGACCTATGCTGGTGAGCGTCGGACAGCGCGGTCCGCCACCCCTCCAGTACGTGCTCGGAACACCGCAAGGAGCCGCACCTGTGAGCAGCGCCGACCCCACCGTCGCCACCCCCGCCCCGCCCCAGGGCGAAGGCGAAGCACAGCGCAGCGCCGCCCTGCGCGCCGACATCCGCCGCCTCGGCGACCTCCTCGGCGAAACCCTGGTCCGCCAGGAGGGTGAAGAACTCCTCGACCTCGTCGAACGGGTACGCGCCCTCACCCGCACCGACGGCGAAGCCGCCGCCGAACTCCTCGGCAGCACCGACCCGCAGACCGCCGCCAAGCTGGTCCGGGCCTTCTCCACCTACTTCCACCTGGCCAACGTCACCGAACAGGTACATCGCGGCCGCGAACTGCGCGCCAAGCGCGACGCCGAGGGCTCGATCCTGGCCCGCACCGCCGACCAGCTCAAGGACGCCGACCCCGAACACCTGCGGAACACCGTCGAGCACCTCGGGGTACGCCCCGTCTTCACCGCGCACCCCACCGAAGCCGCCCGCCGCAGCGTCCTCAACAAGCTGCTGCGCATCGCCGAACTGCTGGACACCCAGGTCACCGGAGAAGGCGACAAGCGCCGCACCGACCTCCGCCTCGCCGAGAACATCGACCTGCTCTGGCAGACCGACGAACTGCGCGTCGCCCGCCCCGAACCCACCGACGAGGCCCGCAATGCCATCTACTACCTCGACGAACTCCACACCGGAGCCGTCGGCGACGTCCTCGAGGACCTCGCCGCCGAACTCGACCGCGTCGGCGTCACCCTGCCCCTCACCACCCGCCCCCTCACCTTCGGCACCTGGATCGGCGGCGACCGCGACGGCAACCCCAATGTCACCCCCCAGGTCACCTGGGACGTACTGATCCTCCAGTACGAACACGGCATCACCGACGCCCTGCAACTCGTCGACAAGCTGCGCATCGCCCTCTCCAACTCCATCCGCAACAGCGGAGCCACCGAGGAACTGCTCACCTCACTCCAGAGCGACCTCGAACGCCTGCCGGAGATCAGCCCCCGCTACAAGCGCCTCAACGCCGAAGAGCCCTACCGCCTCAAGGCCACCTGCATCCGGCAGAAGCTCGTCAACACCCGCGAACGCCTCGCCCGCGACACCCCCCACCAGGAAGGCCGCGACTACCTCGGCACCGCCGAACTCCTCACCGACCTCCAGCTCATCCAGGACTCCCTGCGCGCCCACCGCGGCGCGCTGATCGCCGACGGCCGCGTGGAACGAGCCCTGCGCACCCTCGCCGCCTTCGGCCTCCACCTGGCCACCCTGGACGTCCGCGAACACGCCGAAGCCCACCACCACGCCCTCGGCCAGCTCTTCGACCGGCTCGGCGAGGAATCCTGGCGCTACGCCGACATGCCCCGCGACTACCGCCGCAAGCTGCTCGCCAAGGAACTGCGCTCGCGGCGCCCGCTCGCACCCAGCCCCGCGCCCTTGGACGCGGCCGGCGCCAAGACCCTCGGCGTCTTCCACACCATCGGCGAGGCACTGGCCCGCTTCGGCCCCGAGGTCATCGAGTCCTACATCATCTCCATGTGCCAGGGCGCCGACGACGTCTTCGCCGCCACCGTCCTCGCCCGCGAAGCCGGACTCGTCGACCTCCACGCCGGCTGGGCCAGGATCGGCATCGTCCCCCTGCTGGAGACCACCGACGAACTCAAGGAGGCCGACCGCCTCCTCGACGACATGCTCGCCGACCCCTCCTACCGACGCCTGGTCGCCCTCCGCGGCGACGTCCAGGAAGTCATGCTCGGCTACTCCGACTCCTCCAAGTTCGGCGGCATCACCACCAGCCAATGGGAAATCCACCGCGCCCAGCGAAGGCTGCGCGATGTCGCACACCGCTACGGCGTACGGCTGCGCCTCTTCCACGGCCGCGGCGGCACCGTCGGCCGCGGCGGCGGCCCCACCCACGACGCCATCCTCGCCCAGCCCTGGGGCACCCTCGACGGCGAGATCAAGGTCACCGAACAGGGCGAGGTCATCTCCGACAAATACCTCATCCCGGCCCTCGCCCGGGAAAACCTCGAACTCACCGTCGCCGCAACCCTCCAGGCCTCCGCCCTGCACACCGCACCCCGCCAGTCCGACGAGGCACTCGCCCGCTGGGACGCCGCCATGGACACCGTCTCCGACGCCGCCCACAGCGCCTACCGGCAACTGGTCGAGGACCCCGACCTGCCCGCCTACTTCTTCGCCGCCACCCCCGTCGACCAGCTCGCCGAACTCCACCTCGGCTCACGGCCCTCCCGCCGCCCCGACTCCGGCGCCGGACTCGACGGACTCCGCGCCATCCCCTGGGTCTTCGGCTGGACCCAGTCCCGCCAGATCGTCCCCGGCTGGTACGGCGTCGGCTCCGGCCTCAAGGCCGCCCGCGAAGCGGGACTCGGCACCGTCCTGGAAGAAATGCACGAACACTGGCACTTCTTCCAGAACTTCCTCTCCAACGTGGAAATGACACTCGCCAAGACGGACCTGCGCATCGCACAGCACTACGTCGACACACTCGTACCGGACGAGCTCAAGCACGTCTTCGAAGTGATCAAAGCGGAGCACCAGCTGACCGTGCAGGAAGTCCTGCGCATCACCGGCGAGCGCGAACTGCTCGACGCCAGCCCGGTGTTGCGGCAGACCTTCCACATCCGGGACGCCTACCTGGACCCGATCTCCTACCTCCAGGTCACCCTGCTGCACCGGCAACGACAGGCCGCCGCACAGGGCGAGGCGGCCGATCCGCTGCTGGGGAGGGCACTGCTGCTCACCGTCAACGGCGTGGCGGCAGGGCTGCGCAACACGGGCTGAGCCATCAGCGGTAGAGGCCGACCCGGCCGGCCACCCAGTCCTCGTAGGTGAGCGGAGGACGTCCGATGATCTGCTCCACGGAGGGGCGTTGACCGAGCGTCCACCGCGTCAGCTCGGCGAGCCGGGCACCGTACTCGGCGAGGGCATGGAGCGTCACATCGATCCCATCGTCCGGCCAGCCGCGGTCCCGCCGGAACGGCGGATCTGGTTGCGGATCCGGTGGCGACCCTACCGCTGGACCTGCCCCGAGTCGAACTCCGTTCCGTTTCCTAGCAGTTGTATGTGTTCTGCGCCCGCTCCAGCCCGTCCACGATCAGCGTCTCCACCGCATCCGCCGCCCGTTCCACCTCGAACGCCAGCTCCTTGCGCTCCGCGGACGAGAAGTCCTTCAGCACAAAGTCCGCCACCTGCATCCGCCCCGGCGGACGCCCGATGCCGAACCGCACCCGGCAGTAGCCGGGACCCAGCGCCTTGGTGATGGACTTCAGACCGTTGTGGCCGTTGTCGCCCCCGCCCAGCTTCAGCCGCAGCGTCCCGTAGTCGATGTCGAGCTCGTCATGCACCGCGACGATCCGCTCCACCGGAACCTTGTAGAAGTCCCGCAGCGCCACCGTCGGACCGCCCGACAGATTCATAAACGACATCGGCTTGGCCACCACCACCCGCCGGCCGGCCGGGCCCGGCGCACCGAGGCGCCCCTCGACCACCTGCGCCCGCGCCTTGTGCGCCTTGAACCTCGCCCCCATCCGCTCCGCCAGCAGATCCGCGACCATAAAGCCCGCATTGTGGCGGTTGCCCGCGTACTCGGGCCCCGGGTTGCCCAGTCCCACCACCAGCCAGGGGCTCGCGCTCATGCCGTCCGTCATCCGCATAACTCCTTCATAGCCAACCGCCGCCCCGCTCCAGTGGAGCGGGACGGCGGTCGGAGAGAAAAAACCGGGGCTCAGGCCTCGGCGCCCTCGGCCTCGGCCGCGGCCTCGACCTGGCCGGCGACGACATGCAGCACCACGGTGTCGGCCTCAACGGCCAGCTCGGCACCGGCCGGCAGCACGATGTCCTTGGCCAGCACGGAGGCACCGGCGTCCAGGCCCGCGATGGAGACGGTGATCGCCTCGGGGATGTGGGTCGCCTCGGCCTGGACCGGCAGTGCGGTCAGCGTGTGCTCGAGCAGGTTGCCGCCCGGGGCCAGGTCGCCCTCGGTCTGCAGCGGAATCTCGACGGTGACCTTCTCGCCGCGCTTGACGACCAGCAGGTCGGCGTGGACCAGGAAGCCCTTCATCGCGTCGCGCTGGACCTGCTTGGGGATGACCAGCTCGGTGCGGCCCTCGATGTCGAGCGACAGCAGCGGGTTGGGGGTCTTGAGCGCCATCATCAGGTCGTGGCCCGGAACGGTCACATGAACCGGCTCGCCGCCGTGGCCGTAGATGACCGCCGGAACCTGGTGGGCGGCGCGGGCACGGCGGGCGAAGCCCTTGCCGAACTCGGTGCGAACGGTGGCGGCCAGCTTGATCTCGGCCATGAGTGCACTCCTCGTGAACTATCAGTGGACTGGGTCACCCGGCCCACGACAGGCCTGCTACGAAGAGCGCGTCGATAACGGACCGCCATACCGCGCCGCTCTGTCACAAGCAACGTGTACGGCCTCCCTCGCCGAGCAACTCGAGGAGTCTACCCGGCGAGGGAGGCCGCACAGAAATCGATCAACAGGGCGCCCGCCGAAGCGTTACGCCTGCTCGTCGAAGAGGCTCGTCACCGAACCGTCCTCGAACACCTCGCGCACCGCACGCGCGATCGTCGGCGCGATCGACAGCACCGTGATCTTGTCCAACTCCAGCTCGCCCGGCGTCGGCAGGGTGTCGGTGAAGATGAACTCGCTCACCTTGGAGTTCTTCAGCCGGTCCGCCGCCGGACCGGAGAGCACGCCATGCGTGGCCGTCACGATCACATCCGCCGCACCGTGCGCAAACAGCGCGTCCGCCGCCGCGCAGATGGTGCCACCGGTGTCGATCATGTCGTCCACCAGCACACAGACGCGGTCCTTCACATCACCGACGACCTCGTGCACGGTGACCTGGTTGGCGACGTCCTTGTCCCGCCGCTTGTGCACGATCGCCAGCGGCGCACCCAGCCGGTCGCACCAGCGGTCCGCCACCCGCACCCGGCCGGCGTCCGGGGAGACGACCGTCAGCTTGTCGCGATCCACCTTGGTGCCCACATAGTCCGCCAGCACCGGCAGCGCGAACAGGTGGTCCACCGGGCCGTCGAAGAAGCCCTGGATCTGGTCCGTGTGCAGATCGACCGTGAGGATGCGGTCCGCACCCGCCGTCTTGAACAGATCCGCGATCAGACGCGCCGAAATCGGCTCCCGGCCGCGGTGCTTCTTGTCCTGACGCGCATACCCGTAGAACGGCACGATCACGGTGATGCTCGCGGCCGAAGCCCGCTTCAGAGCATCCAGCATGATCAGCTGCTCCATGATCCACTTATTGATGGGAGCCGTGTGGCTCTGCATCAGGAAGCAGTCCGCGCCACGCGCCGACTCCTGGAAGCGGACATAGATCTCGCCGTTGGCGAAGTCGAAGGCCTTGGTCGGGACCAGGTCGACGCCCAGCTGGTGCGCGACCTCCTCGGCAAGCTCGGGGTGGGCGCGGCCGGAGAAGAGCATCAGCTTCTTCTCGCCGGTCGTCTTGAACCCGGTCACAGCACAGTCTCCTTGGATGTCGCTTTGTGTGCGCTTATCACGGTACGCCCCGCGTGGCCCAGCCGTGTCACGGTCACTGCTCTCCGTCGTGCTCCTGAAGGGCGGCGGAAGCGGCCTGCGCGGCCGCGCTCCCCGGACGCTTCCGAGCTACCCAACCCTCGATATTCCGCTGCTGGCCACGGGCGACAGCGAGCGAACCCGGGGGCACATCCTTGGTGATGACCGAGCCGGCCGCGGTATAGGCGCCGTCCCCGATCGTGACCGGAGCCACAAACATATTGTCCGCGCCGGTCCGGCAGTGCGAGCCGACGGTCGTGTGGTGCTTGTGCACCCCGTCGTAGTTCACAAAGACGCTCGCGGCGCCGATGTTGGTGTACTCGCCGATCGTCGCATCACCGACATACGACAGGTGCGGCACCTTGGTGCCCTCGCCGAGCTCGGCCTTCTTCAGCTCGACATACGCCCCGACCTTGGACTTCCGGCCGAGCTTGGTCCCCGGCCGCAGATAGGCGAACGGGCCGACGCTCACGCCCTCACCGATCCGCGCGCCATCCGCCACGGTGTTGTCGACCCGGGCGTCCGCGCTCACGACGGTGTCCTTCAGGCGGCTGTTCGGCCCGACCTCCGCGCCGGTGGCCAGGTGGGTCGCCCCGAGGAGCTGGGTGCCCGGGTGGACCAGACAGTCCCGCTCGAAGGTCACCGTGACATCGACCCAGGTGGTGGCCGGGTCGACGACCGTCACCCCGGCCAGCATCGCGGTGCGCAGCAGCCGCTCGTTGAGCAGCCTGCGGGCCTCGGCGAGCTGGACCCGGTTGTTGATCCCCAGGATCTCCCGGTGGTCGGCGGCCACCGCCGCACCGACCCGGTGCCCGGCCTCGCGCAGGATGCCGAGGACATCGGTCAGATACTCCTCGCCCTGGCTGTTGTCCGTACGGACCTTGCCCAGCGCCTCGGTCAGCAGCTGGGCGTCGAAGGCGAACACCCCGGAGTTGATCTCCCGGATCGCCCGCTGCCCGTCGGTGGCGTCCTTGTGCTCCACGATCGCGGTCACTGCTCCGGTCGCGGCGTCGCGCACGATGCGGCCGTACCCGGTGGAGTCCGGCACCTCGGCGCTCAGCACGGTCACCGCATTGCCGTCGGCGGCGTGTGTGGTGGCCAGGCGGGTGAGGGTCGCACCGGTGAGCAGCGGGGTGTCCCCGCAGACGACGATCACGGTGCCATCGAGGTCGACGCCGCCGTTCGACAGCTCCTCCAGGCCGATCCGCACCGCGTGGCCGGTGCCGCGCTGCTCCTGCTGTACGACGGTGCGGGCGCCCGGATCGATCCCGGCCAGGTGCGCGGACACCTGCTCGCGGGCGTGCCCGACGATCACCACGAGGTGTTCCGGAGCGAGCTCGCGGGAGGCGGCGACGACGTGTCCGACGAGGGAGCGGCCGCAGATCTCGTGCAGGACCTTGGGGGTGGCCGACTTCATGCGGGTGCCCTCACCCGCTGCGAGGACGACGACGGCTGCCGGGCGGTTGGCGCTCACGGGTGTGCCCTTCGGCTTCGGGGTTCGAGGGGGTGGACACCCGCAGGATACCGGGGCGTAGGAGGGGCGGAACGCGGACGGGTCCTGACCTGGAGGTCAGGACCCGTGCTTGGCTTTGCTCCCTCGCCAGGGCTCGAACCTGGAATAAGTCATCCAAAGTGACCCGTGTTGCCTATTACACCACGAGGGATGGCAAGCCATCCCAAAAGGGACATTCCGCTAAGCGGTTTGCTTGACTCCCAACACTATGCCGTACCACCAGCCTTCGATGCGACGGTATAGATCAGCGCTTTCCAGAACCCGGATCACGCAGCAGCCCCGGTAGCCGTCGCCGACGTTCTTGCGGACGGTCTTCGGGTTGTGCTTCTTGACCAAAGTCTTCCCGAGCGCCTCGGGCGCGATGCCGATGAGGTCGGCCCAGTAGCGCTCCGCGGCGGGTACGTCTGCGGACTCGTGGATCGATACACGGCAGCGCAGTCGGCTGCGGGAGACCCCAACCAGGTCGAGCCAGCGCAGAAACAGTTCGATGACGGCCGGATCGCTGTTGATGAGCTCAACGATCTCCCGGCGTTGGTGGGGTTTGTCCTTTGTGCCCTCTGCCCAGTAGAGCGTGACTCCCGCGATGAGGAGCTCCCGATCGGACATCCGGCCGATCTCTTGAGCCGCATCCGACTTCGTCTGCTGACGCTCCATCTCGCGGCGGCGCAGGATGGGATCCCATCTGCGCCTGGAGAACGCCGACGCCTCCTCGCGCGTGCGCGGCGGAAGTTTCGGCATGTCGGACACCCATAGAGAGATCGAGCTCTTTGAGCAGCCCAGTACCTGCTGGATCTGGTCGTAAGTCATGCCCTGTGCGCGCAGCTCCCGTGCCTTCGCCTTCAGGTCATCCTTGGCTCTCGGCCGTTTTGTCCATTCGGGTGGCGGCTCGCCCTTCAGGAGCTGGCTCAGTCGGCCATTGCCGATCTTGAGTCGCTCACGGATCTGGCGAACGCTGAGTCCCTCCCTCCGCAACGCGATCGCCCGCGCCCGCAGCTCCTCGAACCCGGCGGAACCGTCCCGCAGCCCGCCCACCCCGTCGCCGTCCCGGCGTCGTACCTCGGTCATGGGTCCAGCCTCCGCCGCTCGTACCGGCAGATAGCCCGAAAACCCGCTCTATTCAGTAGTTCGAGCGAAAAACCATAGATTTCGCTTCCGCTCGAACCTGTTGTGTGCTTCCGAACACATCGCAAAACCGGTGGCCCCCACCCGTAGTCTGGGTGGTATGACCACAACGGGGGCAGTCACGGACGCGGGTGCGCGAGGCGCACCCGCGGGGCGGTGGTGGTGGGCCAGGCGGCGGAGCCTGGCGCTGGATGTCGCGCTGGCGGTGACGTCGGCGGTGGAGTGCGCGGCCGAGGGGGTCTCGTTCGCGCACGATGCGGGGCTGCCTGGGGCGCTGGGGGGTGTGCTCGGGCTGCCGGTGGGGGCGTCGCTGCTGTTCAGGCGGCGGTGGCCGATAGCCGTGGTGCTGGTGTCGATCGCGGTCACCCCGGCCGAGATGGGTTTTCTGCTGGGGATCGTGGGTCTGTACACGCTGGCCGCGTCGGATATCCCGCGGCGGATCATCGCG
Organism: Streptomyces xingningensis; assembly: GCF_054957865.1. Classification (NCBI taxonomy): domain Bacteria; kingdom Bacillati; phylum Actinomycetota; class Actinomycetes; order Kitasatosporales; family Streptomycetaceae; genus Streptomyces; species Streptomyces xingningensis. Next base: position 93,128 of record NZ_JBDJPF010000008.1, on the reverse strand, counting down.
GTGCTGTCCGCGGCCTCGCTGGCGGGGACGTTCATCGTCACCTTGACGCGCTTTCACCAGGACATGTCGCCGTCGGGCCAGCACACCGACTTCTGGGTGGTGCTGCTGTTCTCGGTGGTGATGGCGGTGGGCGTGACCATGCCGCCGCTGCTGCTGGGGCTGTATGTGGGGGCCAGGCGTCGGCTGGTGGAGAGCCTGCGGGAGCGGGCGGACGGGCTGGAGCGGGAGCTGTCGCTGCTGGCGGACCGGGCCGAGGAGCGGGCCGAGTGGGCCCGTAGCGAGGAGCGCACCCGGATCGCGCGGGAGATGCATGACGTGGTGGCGCACCGGGTGTCGCTGATGGTGGTGCATGCGGCGGCGTTGCAGGCGGTGGCGCTCAAGGATCCGGAGAAGGCGTCGCGGAACGCGGCCCTGGTCGGGGACATGGGGCGGCAGGCGCTGACGGAGTTGCGGGAGATGCTGGGGGTGCTGCGGACGACGCCGGATGGGGTGCTGGCGGAGCACAAGGAGGCGGGGGAGTCGGAGCGGCTGGCGGCGGTGGCCGCGGTGGCCTCGGCGCGGGTGCGGGCGGCCGGGGAGGCCGGGGACGGTCCGTGTCTGGCGGAGCTGGCGGAGCTGGTGGGGCAGTCCCGGGATGCCGGGATGGTGGTGGAGCTGTCGGTCGAGGGCCGGGCGCGTTCCTATGCGGCGCGGGTGGAGCGCACGGCGTACCGGGTGGTGCAGGAGGCGCTGACCAACGTCCACAAGCATGCCCCGGGCGCGAAGGCGCGGGTGCGGGTGGCGCACCGGGATGCGGAGGTGGCGCTGCAGGTGGAGAACGGTCCGTCGGACGGTGGTGCGGATGCGGGGCTGCCGAGTGGGGGCAATGGTCTGGTGGGGATGCGGGAGCGGGTGACGGCGCTGGGTGGGGTGTTTGTGTCGGGACCTACTGATCTGGGTGGGTTCCGGGTGTCGGCGGTGATTCCTGATGTGGCGAGTGCGCGGGGCCGGGCGGATGCGGCCTGACGCCTAGGTTTCGGCGGTTTCGGTGATTTCGGCGGTTCCAGTGTCCTCGGCGGTTTCGGTGTCCTCGGCGCGCTCCGGTGGGGTGGGCTGGGTCGCGCCGGCGGACAGGCGGGAGGGGCGGGTGCCGGTGATCAGGGTGCCTATCGCGTGGTCGATGTCGGAGCCGAGGTACCAGTCGCCGGTGTGGTCGAGGCTGTAGACGCGGCCGTGGGTGTCGATGGTGAGCAGGGCCTGGCCGTCGAGTTCCTGGCCGAGGGGGCAGACCTCGGCGCCGAGTGCGCGGCCGAGGTCGGCGACGGTGCGGGCGAGGTGGAGGCCGTGCAGCGGGTCGATGCGGAAGGGGGTGGGGGCGAGGTGGCGGCCGGGGCCGGGGCCGGTGATGTGCAGGCCGCCGAATTCGGCCCAGGCCTCGACGGCGGCGGGGAAGACGGTGTGCCGGTGACCTGCGGGGGAGGCGTGGGCACGGAGGGCGTCGGCCCATTTTTCGGCGGTCTTGATGTCCCAGCGACCGGGTTGCCAGCCGGCTTCGCGCAGGGCGGCGTCGACGGCGACGGGGAAGCGGGTGGCGGCGGTGCGTTCGAAGGCGCGCATGGGTGGTCAGCCTCTGCCTTGGGCCGGGGTGGGGTCGATGGCGCGTACGCCGAAGTGGGCGAGGAGTGCGGTGCAGGAGCGGCAGGGGGCGGCGTAGCCGCCGTGTTGGGGGTCGCCGTCCTCGCGGATGTGGCGGGCGGTCAGTTTGGATTGCTTGAGGGCGCGGCGGGCTTCGCCGTGGGTGAGGGGTTTGCGGGAGGCGCGTTTGCTGCGGCCGGTTTCGTGGGTGGTGAGGAAGCGGGTGAGGAGGACGGCCTCGGGGCAGCGTCCGGTGAAGCGTTCGCGGCGTTCGCTGGTGAGGGTGTCGAGGAAGTCCTGGACGAGCGGGTGCAGGGTGGGTGGTTGGTCGGCCTTGCTCGCGGTGCAGGTGAGGGTGGTGCCGCGGACGGAGAGTGCGGCGGCGATGGTGGGCAGGATGCCGTCGCGGCGGTGGAGGAGTGCGGGTGGTCGGTCGGCGTCTTCGGTGGAGCTCCAGGTGAGTCTGGGGTCGCCTGGTGTGGTGCCGGGTTCGGCCCCTTCGTCCAGGGGTGGTCGGTCCTGAGTCGTGTGCATTGGTGGTTCTTCCCTCCCGTGCAATCCCCCTGTTGCGGAGATCAGCCTGCCAAATGGGGCGGTGGGAGTGGAAGGCAGGTCGGTGTTGCGTGGGTCTGGTGTGTCGGGTGGGTGCGGCGGAGTTGTGAGGTATCGCACGGGGGTGAGCCGGTGGCCGTCCGCGGGATGTCTGGGGCGCGTGTGGCCTCTGTGTTCTCGTGAATGCGCGTGGTGCGCTTGAGGATTGTTTGGGGATGAGGCGGGGGCCTTGTCTTGCGTCACCGCATAGGCTGTCCGTCACCATGTGTTTCCCGGCCCGGGGCATGCCCTGGGAGGCCGGGGTCTTCGGGCAGCCCGAGAACGCGGTCCGGGAACCCCGAGAACCCCGAGAACACAGTCCGAGAACCCCGAGAACACAGTGCAGGAAACACAGCCAAGAACGCAGTCCAAGAGCGCAGAAGAACGCAGAAGAGCACAGCCTCAGGAACACCGCCAGTCAGCAGGGGGCATCCGCCATGACGACAGGTCGGCTCGGGCATCAGGCCGCGCCACCGAACACGGCCTACGCCGGGCAGGTCGTGCATTTCCCGGATCCGGTCCGGCACGGTCGCTACCCCAAGGGGGTGCGGGTGGATGATGACGGTTTCCCGGATTTCTCCTCGTATGCCCGGGCGGCCGCCGAGATCGCGGAACCGCCGGAGGGCTTCGGGGTCGACGAACTGCGGCTCACGGACTACGTGTCGGCGAACGCGGCCTTGCACACGGCGGGTCATGAGCTGTGGGCCAGCCTGTCACCGGTGGCCACCCCGCATGGCTGGACCTGGCACCATGTGGCGGGCAGCCGGCGGTTGGAGCTGGTCCCGGTCGAGGTCAAGGCGTTGCTGCGGCATCACGGTGGGCTGGCGACGGCGGTGGTGGATCACGAGAAGCGCGGCACCCGGCCGTTGCAGGAGACCCGGCCGGTGCACTTTGTGCTGCCGCAGCGGGATCTGGCGGTGACCGAGGAGCAGGTGCAGGGCGTCGAGGAGGACCTCGGCTACCGGCTCCCCGGCTCGTACCGCGCCTTCCTCAAGGCGGCGGGCGGCTGTGCTCCGGTGGGAGCGGCGCTGGACGCGGAGCTGGGGCTGCTTCTGGACCAGCCGTTCTTCACGGTGCGTGAGGAGGCGGCGGTCAATGATCTGGTCTATGTCAACAAGTGCCTGCGCGATCACTTCACCAAGGACTATCTGGGCGTGGCCTTCGTCCAGGGCGGTGTGCTGGCGGTGAAGGTGAAGGGCGAGGCGATCGGTTCGGTCTGGTTCTGCCCGTACGACGATGCCCGGGACCGGGACGGCTGGACGGTGCAGGAGCGGGTGGAGCGGCTGTTGCTGCCCTGTGGTGAGGACTTTGACGCGTTTTTGTCCCGGCTGGCGGGCGGGCCGCCGGAGTTGGAGACGGTGGCGAATCTGATGGTCGACGGCGGCTTTGCGTACGCCGTCCCGGTGGAGGGGTGAGCGCGATGGTGACCTTCGCGCAGGCTCAGGAGCGCGCGGAGCGCTGGGTCAATGGCGATGTGCCGGCGTATCTGCACCGTGAGGTGCAGGTACGGGAGTTTGACCTGGGCTTTGTGGCCTGGGCCGAGGACCGTGCGGGGGATCCGTCGTCCGATGGCGGCCGGACCCGGCTGGTGATCGCCCGGGACAGTGGGGAGACCACGCTGTGGCCGGGGCTGCCGGTGGGCGAGGTGATCCGGCGGTACGAGGAGGAGTACGGGGTTGTGGACGAGGCGGCGCCGGTGACGGACGCACCTCCGCGGCGGCTGGATCTGAACGCGACGTCGTTCCTGCTGAGTCCGCCGCAGTGGCTGCAGGATGCGGCGGATGCGATGGGGATCCCCGACCGGAAGCCGGAGGCCGCAGCGGCCGTCGCCCCCGAGGTGGCCGAGGTGGTGGCGGAGCCCGGGCCGGTGGCCGAGGAGCGCGGGGACGAGGCCGGGGTGGGGCTGCCCGCCACGGTGCTGGCGCCCGCGCTGTCGGGTTCGGACGAGGACGATGTGCCGCCGCCGGGCGTACGGCCGGATGCCAGGACGGAGCTGATGCCCAGGGGCAGCGCCCTGCCGCCCACGGCCATCGCCCCCGCGCTCGAGGAGCGGAAGGAGCCGGAGGCGTCGGCCGGGCAGCAGGTGCCGGGTGTGCCGGTGCCGTCGGCTCGTCGTGGTGATGAGGGCGGTGCGCACCCGGTGGATCCGGGGCCGTCCAACGCGCCGGAGGCGCCCGGTGGTTCGGGTGGGCAGGGTGGTGCGTATGCGGCGACGGTGTTGGCGAGTCCGGGTGGGCTGGGTGTGCCGGTGCCGCCTGGTCCGCCTGGGCCGCCGGGTGTTCCGGGTGCGGGGCGTCGTGGTGGTGAGGGTGGTGTGCCGGTGCCGCCTGGACCTCCCGGTGTGCCGGGTGCCGGCCGTTCCAACGCGCCGGAGGCGCCCGGTGGTTCGGGTGGGCAGGGTGGTGCGTATGCGGCGACGGTGTTGGCGAGTCCGGGCGGGCCGGGTGGGCCGGGCGTGCCGGTGCCGCCGGGGCCTCCCGGTGTGCCGGGTGCCGGCCGTCCCAGCGCGCCGGAGGCGCCCGGTGGTTCGGGTGCGCAGGGCGGCCCGACCCCGCCCGCCCCGACCCCGCCCGCCCCGCAGGGAGTGCATGCCGCCGCAACGGTGCTCGCCGGTCCGGATGCGCCCGGTGCGCCGGGCCTGCCGCCCGGTCCGGGCGCGCCCGTGCCGCCCGGTGCGCCGGGGCCGGGTGGGTATGGCTATCCGCAGGTGCCCGCCGGGGTGCCGACGGTCGGTCCCGGCTATATGGCGGTGCTGCGCTATCGCGCCCCGGACGGGTCGGAGCAGCAGATCATCCGCCGCAGCGCGCTGGGGACGCCGCATCCGGAGTGGCAGATACTGCATGAGCTGCGGACGATGAATGTGCCGCCGCAGCAGGTGCTGGAGTTGCACACGGAGCTGGAGTCCTGTGATCTGCCGGGTGGTTACTGTGCCCGGATGGTGCGGGACGCCTGGCCGCAGGTGCGGGTGACCCATACCGCCGCATATGGTCGTGACCATGCGTCGCGTCAGCAGGGTGTGCGTCATCTGGTGGAGCATCAGGGCGAGTTGCACCAGGTGGCGGGCGCCCCGGCGCGGTCGGCGCCGAACCGGGTGCCATTGCCGCAGCCGGATCAGGTGACCGCGGCGCCGCCGATAGCGCCGGACGGGATCGCCCGTGAGCTGCTGGACTCCTATGGTCCGCAAGGGGTGTTCCGCTTCGACCAGCGCGCGGTGTCGCGGCAGGGCGTGCCGGAGGTGGTGGCGCAGACGCTGGTGTGGGCGGGGCTGCCGCGGGACTTCGGGCCGTTCTTCTGGGCGCAGGCGCAGCCGGACCGTCCGGTGCCGACGCTGGCGGAGCTGGCGGTGGAGCGTGGGGTGCGGCCGGCGGTGGATGCCGGGTCGTATCTGGTGATGGGCAATGACTTCGGCCGTCAGCTGTGTGTGCAGTACGGGACGGCGCACATGGTGGCGGTGCCGTTGGAGGCGGCCTCGGACGGGCAGCCGGTGCCACCGCAGTTCGTCAACACGAGCCTTCCTCAGTTTGTACGCTCTTTGGCGTTGCTCGGCCGGATGTGGCGGTGGCGCTATGGGCTGACCCCGGAGCAGGCCGGGCGCTGGACCGTGGATTTCCAGGATCAGCTGGCCTCGTTGGATCCGGTGGCCCTGGCGGCGCCGGAGAATTGGTGGGCGGTGCTGCTCGAGCAGATGTGGGACGGTCTCTTCTAGCGGCCGGCCGAGGGTTTGACAGGTGCGGGGCGCTCGACCCGGGTGGATGGGGGCGGGCGCCCTGTGCTGTGGGCCGGCGCATCCTTGAGAGGAGGAGCGGGCGGAGTGTCGGGTTTTGGGACGCTTCTCTCGTGTGGGAATGATGTGCGCCTGACCGCGTCGCACACCGGTTGTCCGGATATGAGGGGCTTTGAGCATGAGCGCATCGGTATCTCCCGAAGGGTTCACTGTTGTACGAGGCCGCGGTTACCGGCCTGACCAGGTTGAGCGTGCCGTTGCCGAGTTTGCGCGGCAGCGGGATGCGGCGTGGGAGCGGGCGGCGCGGTTGACGGTGCTCGCGCGTGAGATGGAGGACGAGGCGCAGCGCCTCGGCCAGATCGTGGTGCAGCTTCCTCCGCAGACGTATGAGTCGTTGGGGCCGCGTGCCCAGGGGTTGGTGACGACGGCGGAGGCGGAGGCGCTGGGGTTGCGGGAGCGTGCCGATGCGGCGGCTGCCGAGGCGCAGGATGCGGCCGAGAGGCATGCCCGGCTGGTGCGGGATGCCGTGCATGAGCAGGCGGTTGTGTTGCGGGCCGAGGCGGAGGAGTGGGCGCGGCAGGCGCAGTTGGCGGCCGAGGCGGCGGCGGATGGGCTGCGTTCCACGGTGCGTCAGGAGGCCAAGGCGCGGCGTGAGGAGGCGGAGCTGGCGCTGCGGGAGATGCGGGAGCGTACCGCCGCGATGCTTGCCGGGTTGGAGAAGGAGCAGGCGGAGCGGTGGGAGGTGGCGGGCCGGGAGGCGGCCGAGCGGGAGGCGGCGATGGAGGCGCGGGTCGCGGCGATGGAGGAGTATGCGCGGTCGACGCTGAGTGAGGCGCAGCGTCGGTTTGCGGATGCGGAGGAGGCGGCTCGGCATGGTCAGGAGGATGCGGAGGCGCAGGCGGCCGCGGTGCTGGCGCAGGCCCGGGTGCGGGAGGAGCGGGTGGTGCGGGAGACGGAGCGGGTGCTGAGGGAGCACGAGGAGCGGCGTGAGGAGTTGCGGTCGCATATGGCGCATGTGCGGCACAGTCTGGCGGCGTTGACGGGCAAGCCGGTGGTGGAGGACGCGGGCTCCGGTACGTCCGGGGAGTAGCCGCCGTCCCGCCCGTGGGGCGGGCGGGACGGGTGCCGGGTCAGCCGGTCGGCTGTGCCGCGGTGACGGTCAGCTGCAGGGGGAGGCTGGTGCCGTCGTCGGTGGTGAGCAGGAGCGTATAGCTGCCGGTGTTCGCGTCGGCGAACAGGCCGGGCAGGGTGATCCGGCCGTTCTTGTCGCTTTCCAGGGTGAGTGTGTGCAGCGGTTTGCCGTTCTCGCCCTTGAAGTGGGGGCCGGTCTTTGCGGGGGTCTTGCCGTCGGCGGTGAGCACGGTGGCGGTGACCTTGACGCCGTCGACGGGCTTGCCCTTGGCGAGTGCCTTGAGCTGGACGGGGCCGGTGAAGGCGCTGTTCGGTGTGGTGTTGAGGGTGCCGTTGCCGATTCGGACCAGGGTGTCGGCGTGCGGGGCCGGCGGGGCCTCGACGGTGGCGGTGAAGTCGACGGGCTTGATGTCGTGGTCCAGGACGGTGGCGCGGATGGTGAACTTGCCTGTGGTGTCGCCTGCTTGGAGGGTGGGTGTGGCGGTGGCGCCGTCCTTGCCGGTGACGGTGGTGACGGTGCGGGCCCGGCCCGGGAAGCGGGTGTCCGTGTCGCCGATGATCTCGAAGCGGACGCGGGTGCCGCGGGTGGGTTTCCCGGTGGGGTCGGTGGCCTTGACCTGGGGCCGGTCGGCGAAGGCCTGGCCGGTGGTGGCCGTCAGCTGCTGGTTTCCGATGCGGTCGAGGCGGGTGACGGGGGCCTGTGGGGTGGGCTTGTGGTCGCCTCGCTGATGCCCGTCGCTCCGGTGTCCGTCGTCTCCGTGGTGGTCGCCGGGTGTGCCGGGGTTGTCTGAATCGCCGGGCTTCTTGGGCTCCTTGGGCCCTTCGGGGGTGGGGGTCCGCCGGGGCGGCTCGGTCGGGGTGGGGATGCCGGGTGTGGTGGGGGTCCGGCCGTTCCCGTTGCCGGGCGGGGTGCCGGGTGTGGCGGGGAGGTCGGGCAGCGCGTCGACCTTGCCGCTCTGGTAGGTGCGCATCCAGGCGACCACGGTGTTGAGGTAGTCGCGTGAGGCGTTGTAGCGCAGGACGGCCTTTTCGATGTCGGCCTGTTTGCTCAGGTCCAGGCCGCCGGCGCACAGATAGCGGGCGGTGCCGGCCGCCGCGTCGAAGATGTTGGTGGGGTCCTTGATGCCCAGGCCCCGGCCGTCGGTCGCGTAGCTCTCCCAGGTGGAGGGGATGAACTGCATGGGGCCGACGGCGTGGTCGTACACCGGGTCGCCGTCCCAGCGGCCGCCGTCGGTGTCTCTGACGAGCGCGAACTGCCCGCCGTCCAGTGCGGGGCCGATGATGGGTCTGGTCGTCGAGCCGTCGGAGCGCAGTCCATAGCCGGCGGCGTGTTCCGATTCCACCTTGCCGATGCCCGCGATGAGTTGCCAGGGCACGTGGCAGTCCGGCCACTGTTCCTTGGCGAGCTTCTCGGCGTTCCGGTAGGCGGCGAGGGCGGTCGCGGGGATGCCGGTGGTGCCGTCCGGGGTGTCGCCGGGGCCGAGGTCGCGGCCGGGCTTGCCCTGGGCGCCGGGCCGTGGGACGAGGTCGGGCAGCGCGAGGTTGGGGGAGCCGTGCGGCAGGCTCTGCGGGTTGCCGGGCGCGGGCGTGGGGTCGCCGTCGTGGGCGGCCGCGGTGCTGTGTAGCGGGTTGACGCCGACCGCGGCGGTGAGGCTGGCGACGAGCAGAGCCGTGCACAGTCCCTGTCGGGAGACGCTGGCAGCGCGAGTACGAAGTATCTTCACGGAGGCTGCTTCCTTGGGAGGCCGGCGGCCGTGCGCGGGGGGTCGTACGAAGCCCCCCTCGGCCATAGCCCGAACACTAATTCCCTCTGACCTCAAATGTCTTGCCCGGGGACAGGCTTCACGGTTTCTTCGCCGTTCGTTCTCTGCGGCGGGTGGTGATCCGGCCGCTCCCGGGGGTCCGTTGCCCAACGCACCTGGCCGGAAGGCGAGCTGACCCTGGGACAGCCTAGGACAGGCGCGGACACCCCCTAGGGGACGGCCCGGGGGTTCCCCGTCCTGCGGTTCGTCCCGGAGCAGGAGGAGCGGGGGCGGTGCCGCTGCCTAGCCTGATGACGGTGGCCGGGGGGCCGAAGGTGGGGCTGGCCCCACCCCGAAGAGACAGACGGGCCCCATCGTGATCGCGCCCGGCGATCGGCAGGCTGGAACCCACACACATTCAGTGGCTCAAGGAGCAGGAGACTTCACCGTGACTACGGCTGTATCGATTCCCAGGACCGGGGGCAGCGGAGGACAGGTGGCCGTCGCGGCGAGGGCACGTCAGGTCCTCAAGGCGTACGGCTCGGGGGAGACCCGGGTCACCGCGCTGGACCGGGTGGATGTGGACATCGCCAAGGGGCAGTTCACCGCGATCATGGGGCCGTCCGGTTCCGGCAAGTCGACGCTGATGCACTGCCTCGCCGGGCTCGACACGGTCACCTCGGGCCAGATATGGATCGACGAGACCGAGATCACCGGCCTCAAGGACAAGCGGCTCACCCGGCTGCGCCGGGACCGGATCGGCTTTATCTTCCAGGCGTTCAACCTGCTGCCGACGCTCAACGCCATCGAGAACATCACGCTTCCCATGGACATCGCGGGCCGCAAGCCGGACCGGGAGTGGGTGCAGCGGGTAGTGGAGACGGTGGGTCTGGCCGGGCGGCTCAAGCACCGGCCGAACCAGCTCTCCGGCGGTCAGCAGCAGCGGGTCGCCGTGGCGCGTGCGCTCGCCGCCCGGCCCGAGATCATCTTCGGTGACGAGCCGACCGGAAACCTGGACTCCAGGGCCGGCGCCGAGGTGCTGGGCTTCCTGCGCCGCTCGGTGGACGAGCTGGGCCAGACCATCGTCATGGTCACCCATGACGCGGTGGCCGCCTCCTATGCCGACCGGGTGCTCTACCTGGCGGACGGGCAGATCGTGGACGAGATGTACCAGCCCACCGCCGACATGGTCCTCGAGCGGATGAAGCACTTCGATGCGCGTGGACGGGTGTCGTGACTGTTCTCCGGACCTCGCTGCGCAACTTCCTCGCGCACAAGGGGCGGATGGCGCTGTCCGCCGTGGCGGTGCTGCTGTCGGTGGCGTTCGTCTGCGGCACCCTGGTGTTCACCGACAGCATGACGGCCACCTTCGACAAGCTCTTCGCCTCCACCGCCTCGGACGTCTCCGTCAGCCCCAAGAAGAACGACGACGCCCAGCAGACCGGCAAGCCCCAGACCCTTCCGGCGTCCCTGATGGACCGGCTGTCCAAGGTGCCGGGTGCCACCAAGGTCGAACCGCGGGTCACCAGCCAGCGGCTCACCGTCGCCAACTCGAAGAACGAGAGCCTGAGCCCCGACTCCGGCGCCCCCACCGTGGGCACCAACTGGGACGAGAGCCAGCAGAAGTCCGTCGAGATCACCAGCGGTCATGAGCCGCACGGTGCGCGCGAGGCCGTCCTGGACGCGGACACCGCCGACAAGCACCAGGTGAAGACGGGCGACACGCTCCGGGTGATGGCCACCCCGGGCGACTTCACCGTGCGGATCGTCGGCCTCGCCTCGTACAAGACCACCAACCCCGGTGCGGCCGTCGTCTACTTCGACACCGCGACCGCCCAGACCAAGCTGCTCGGCAGCGCCCGGGAGTACACCGGCTACGGGCTGACCGCCGCCTCCGGCGTCAGCGACGAGCAGCTCAAGAAGAACGTCGCCGCCGCCATCGGCACCGGCTACACGGTGCACACCGCCGCCGAGACCAAGGAGGAGAACAAGAACGACGTCGGCTCCTTCCTCAATGTCATCAAGTACGCGCTGCTCGGCTTCGCCGGCATCGCCCTGCTCGTCGGCATCTTCCTGATCGTCAACACTTTCTCCATGCTGGTCGCCCAGCGCACCCGGGAGATCGGCCTGATGCGGGCGATCGGCTCCAGCCGCCGCCAGGTCAACCGGTCGGTGCTGGTGGAGGCGCTGCTGCTGGGTGTCGTCGGCTCGGTGCTGGGCATCGGCGGGGGCATCGGGCTGGCCGTCGGGCTGATGCAGCTGATGAATTCCCTGGGCATGGACCTGGACACCTCCGACCTGACCATCAAGGTCACCACGCCGCTGATCGGCCTGGCGGTCGGGGTGGTCATCACCGTCCTCGCCGCCTATCTGCCCGCCCGCCGGGCCGGGAAGATCTCCCCGATGGCCGCCCTGCGGGACGCGGGCAACCCCGCCGACGGCACGGCGGGCCGGGTGCGGACCGGCCTCGGCCTGTCGCTGACCGGGGCGGGCGCCGCCCTGCTGGTACTGGCCGGGAACGCGGACCAGGCAACCGCCGGCTCCACCCTGCTGGGCCTGGGCGTGCTGCTGACGCTGGTCGGCTTTGTGGTCGTCGGCCCGCTGCTGGCCGGTCTGCTGGTCCGGGTGCTCAGCGCGGTAGTGCTGCGGGTGTTCGGCCCGGTCGGCCGCCTCGCCGAGCGCAACGCGCTGCGCAACCCGCGGCGTACCGGCGCCACCGCCTCGGCGCTGATGATCGGCCTCGCGCTGGTCGCCGCCCTGTCGGTGGTGGGCTCCTCGATGGTGGCCTCGGCCACCGACCAGCTCGACAAGTCGGTGGGCGCGGACTTCATCATCCAGGACGGGAGCGACAACCCCCTGAGCCCCTCGGCACAGAAGGCCATCACCTCGGTCGGCCACGTCGAGCACTTCACCCGCTATGTAGGTGTCATCGCCAAGGTCACCACCCCGGACGGGAAGACCGCCACCCAGCGGCTCACCGCGGCCGACCCCGGCTACGCCGACGACGTCCGGATGAAGACCACCGAGGGCCGGCTGAAGGACGCCTACGCCAAGGACGCCATGTCCGTACCGGAAGGCTTCGCCAAGGACCACCACGTCAAGCTCGGCGACCGGCTGACCGTCGCGATGACCGACGGCCGCTCCGCCCGGCTCAAGGTCAACGCCATCACCTCGGACGACACCGCCTTCGACAAGGGCGCGATGTACCTCAACGTCGCCACCGCGCAGACGTACCTGCCCGCCGACAAGATGCCGCTGACCGGGATGATCCTCGCCAAGGCCGCCGACGGCCAGGCGAAGGAGGCCGCCGCCGCGCTGAAGGCCGCGGTCAAGGAATACCCGCAGATCAAGGTCCGGGACCAGTCCGACTACAAGAAGATGATCAAGGATCAGGTCGGCCAGCTGCTCAACATGATCTATGGCCTGCTGGCCTTGGCGATCATCGTGGCGATCCTCGGTGTGGTGAACACCCTCGCCCTCTCGGTGGTCGAACGGACCCGGGAGATCGGCCTGATGCGGGCGATCGGCCTCTCCCGCCGCCAGCTGCGCCGCATGATCCGCCTGGAGTCGGTGGTCATCGCCCTCTTCGGCGCCCTGCTGGGCCTGGGCCTCGGCATGGGCTGGGGCGCGACGGCGCAGCAGCTGCTGGCCCTCGAGGGGCTGGGGGTGCTGGACATCCCCTGGCCGACGATCATCTCCGTCTTCCTCGGCTCCGCGGTGGTGGGCCTGCTCGCCGCCCTGGTCCCGGCCTTCCGGGCGGGCCGGATGAACGTCCTGAACGCGATCGCCACGGACTGAGCCCGAGGGGGGAACCGAGGGGAGGCACAGGGACGGCCGGCCCGGACACGCCACGGGGGTGTGTGTCCGGGCCGGTGCCTTTCCAGCGGTGGGTGTCGGTCCGCCGTCGTACGCTGGAGGGCGCACCCGGCCCGTTGTCCACGGGTCGGGCTATTCGCGATGTCCACCCCCGGGACGGGATGCCCTTCATGAGTCTGCACGGTCTGCTCGACGCCGTCGTCAACGATCCGGCGCTCGCCGAAGCGGTGAAGGCCGCGGGCGACGGCAACCGGCCGCACATCGACCTGGTCGGCCCGCCCGCCGCCCGTCCCTTCGCCATCGCCGCGCTGGCGCGGCAGGGGCGGCCGGTGCTGGCCGTGACCGCCACCGGGCGGGAGGCCGAGGACTTGGCGGCGGCGCTGCGTTCCCTGCTGCCCCCGGACGGCGTGGTCGAGTATCCGGCGTGGGAGACGCTGCCGCACGAGCGGCTCTCGCCGCGTTCCGACACCGTGGGCCGCCGGCTGGCCGTGCTGCGCCGGCTGGCGCACCCGGCCGCCGACGACTCGGCGGCCGGTCCGGTGAGCGTGGTCGTGGCGCCGGTGCGCTCGGTGCTGCAGCCGCAGGTCAAGGGGCTTGGCGACTTGGTGCCGGTCAGCCTGCGGAGCGGGCGGAGCGCCGACCTCGGGGAGGTCGTGGACGCCTTGGCCGCCGCCGCGTACTCCCGGGTCGAACTGGTCGAGAAGCGCGGGGAGTTCGCGGTGCGCGGTGGCATCCTCGATGTGTTCCCGCCGACCGAGGAGCATCCGCTGCGGATCGAGTTCTGGGGTGACGACGTCGAGGAGATCCGCTACTTCAAGGTTGCCGACCAGCGGTCCCTGGAGATCGCCGAGCATGGCCTGTGGGCTCCGCCCTGCCGTGAGCTGCTGCTGACGGACGGCGTGCGGGAGCGGGCGGCGGCGCTCGCGGCGGACCACCCCGAGCTGGGGGAGCTGCTCGGCAAGCTCGCCGAGGGCATCGCGGTGGAGGGCATGGAGTCGCTGGCCCCGGTGCTGGTGGACGACATGGAGCTACTGCTCGATGTGCTTCCGGCGGGCAGCATGGCGGTCGTCTGCGACCCGGAGCGGGTCCGTACCCGGGCGGCTGATCTGGTGGCCACCTCGCAGGAGTTCCTGCAGGCGTCCTGGTCGGCGACGGCGATGTCCGGCACGGGCGAAGCCCGTTCCGCCAAGGGTGGTGGTGGGCGACGGGTGGGCGGCGAGGCCCCCATCGACGTGGGCGCCGCCTCGCTGTGGGGCATCGCCGACGTCCGCGACCGGGCCCGTGAACTGGGCATGATGTGGTGGTCGGTGAGCCCCTTCGCGGCGGACGAAGAGGGCGACGGCGACACGCTCAAGCTCGGCATGCACGCCCCGGAGAGCTACCGCGGTGACACCGCCCGGGCCCTGGCCGACACCAAGGGGTGGCTGGCCGACGGCTGGCGGACCGTCTATCTCACCGAGGGCCACGGCCCCGCCGCCCGTACGGTCGAGGTGCTCGGCGGCGAGGGCATCGCCGCGCGGCTCGACGCGGACCTGGCCGAGCTGTCCCCGTCCGTCGTCCATGTCTCGTGCGCCGGCCTGGACAACGGGTTTGTCGACCCCGGCCGCAAGCTGGCGGTGCTCACCGAGACGGACCTGTCCGGCCAGAAGGCGGCCGGCAAGGACATGGGCCGGATGCCGGCCCGCCGCCGCAAGACCATCGACCCGCTGACCCTGCAGACGGGCGACTACATCGTGCATGAACAGCACGGGGTCGGCCGCTATCTGGAGATGGTCCAGCGCACGGTGCAGGGCGCCACCCGCGAGTATCTGCTCGTCGAGTACGCCCCGGCCAAGCGCGGCCAGCCCGGTGACCGCCTCTATATCCCCACCGACCAGCTGGAGCAGGTCACCAAGTACGTGGGTGGCGAGGCCCCCACCCTGCACCGGCTGGGCGGCGCGGACTGGACGAAGACCAAGGCGCGCGCCAAGAAGGCGGTCAAGGAGATCGCCGCCGACCTGATCAAGTTGTACTCGGCCCGGATGGCCGCCCCCGGCCACAGCTTCGGCGCCGACACCCCCTGGCAGCGGGAGCTGGAGGACGCCTTCCCGTACGTCGAGACGCCCGATCAGCTCACCACCATCGCCGAGGTCAAGGAGGACATGGAGAAGGCCGTCCCCATGGACAGGCTGATCTGCGGCGATGTCGGCTATGGCAAGACGGAGATCGCGGTGCGCGCGGCCTTCAAGGCGGTGCAGGACGGCAAGCAGGCCGCGGTGCTGGTGCCCACCACGCTGCTGGTGCAGCAGCACTTCGGCACCTTCTCCGAGCGCTATGCGCAGTTCCCCGTGGTGGTGAAGGCGCTGTCCCGCTTCCAGAGCGACACCGAGGCGAAGGCGGTGCTGGAGGGGCTGCGCGAGGGGTCGGTCGATGTGGTGATCGGCACCCACCGGCTGTTCTCCTCCGAGACCAAGTTCAAGGACCTGGGCCTGGTCATCGTGGACGAGGAGCAGCGTTTCGGGGTCGAGCACAAGGAACAGCTGAAGAAGCTGCGTGCCAATGTGGATGTGCTGACGATGTCGGCCACGCCCATTCCGCGCACGCTGGAGATGGCGGTCACCGGCATCCGTGAGATGTCCACGATCACCACCCCGCCGGAGGAGCGCCATCCGGTGCTGACCTTCGTCGGGCCGTACGACCAGAAGCAGATCGGTGCCGCGATCCGCCGTGAACTGCTGCGCGAGGGCCAGGTCTTCTACATCCACAACCGGGTTGAGTCGATCGACCGGGCGGCCGCGCGGCTGCGGGAGATCGTGCCGGAGGCCCGGATCGCCACCGCTCATGGCCAGATGTCGGAGTCGGCGCTGGAGCAGGTGGTGGTGGACTTCTGGGAGAAGCGGTTCGATGTGCTGGTCTCGACGACGATCGTGGAGTCGGGCATCGACATCTCCAATGCCAACACCCTGATCGTGGAACGCGGTGACAACTTCGGGTTGTCGCAGCTGCACCAGTTGCGCGGCCGGGTGGGCCGCAGTCGTGAGCGGGGCTATGCCTACTTCCTCTATCCGCCGGAGAAGCCGCTCACGGAGACCGCCCATGAGCGGCTGGCGACCATCGCCCAGCACACCGAGATGGGTGCGGGGATGTATGTGGCGATGAAGGACCTGGAGATCCGTGGCGCGGGCAATCTGCTCGGTGGTGAGCAGTCGGGGCATATCGCGGGCGTGGGTTTCGACCTCTATATCCGCATGGTCGGTGAGGCCGTGGCCGACTACCGGGCGGCGATGGAGGGTGCGCCGGAGGGCGCTGAGGAGCCGCCGCTGGAGGTCAAGATCGAGCTGCCGGTCGACGCGCATGTTCCGCATGACTACGCGCCGGGTGAGCGGCTGCGTCTGCAGGCCTATCGCGCCATCGCCTCCGCGCACGGCGAGGAGGACATCAAGGCGGTCCGTGAGGAGCTCGTCGACCGGTACGGCAAGTTGCCCGAGCCGGTGGAGAACCTGCTGCTGGTCGCGGGGTTGCGGATGCTGGCCCGTGCTTGTGGGGTGTCCGACATCACTCTGCAGGGCTCCAATGTCCGCTTCGGACCGGTGGAGTTGCGTGAGTCCCAGGAGCTGAGGCTCAAGCGGCTGTATCCGCGGACGGTCCTCAAGCCCGCCACCCGGCAGATCCTGGTGCCGCGTCCGGCGACGGCCCCCATCGGCGGCAAGCCGCTGGTCGGCCGGGAACTCCTGGCCTGGACGGGCGAGTTCCTCACCACGATCCTGGGCTGAAGTCAGGCGGACGGGATGCGCTTGAGCACGGTGTAGCCGCCTTCGCTGCCGAAGTGCTCATAGGCGGCCCCGGGGTGCATCCGTTCCGCGTCGGTTATCAGGTCCTTGGCGGTGCGGCCGTCGGTGACGCGCAGGGCGACATAGTCGGGGACCGTGCCGCGGGTGTCGCCTATCCAGAGCACCCGGCAGCGGTGGACGAGCCGGCTGATGGGGCCGACGTCCGTCTCCACGGTGGAGTTGTCGGGTATGCGGTCCAGGAGGGCCTCGGCGGCCTTGACGCTCCGGGGTATGCGGTAGGTATCGGGCTCGGTCAGGCTGTACAGCGGCAGGGCCGAGCTGAGCGCGAGCGCGGCGCCGGCGACCGCCGCGGGCAGCTGCCGGGCGTAGGACCGCAGCCAGGGCCGGCGGTCCTCGCGCGCCTTGGCCAGTGCGTCGGTGAGGGCGATGAAGACGATGGGCATCAGCACGGCGCTGTAGTGCCAGTCGGTGCCCCAGTAGTGATCGTCGTGGGATATGAAGCGCCAGCCCAGCGTCGGAAGGGCGACCAGCAGGAGCGGTGAGCGCAGGGCCAGCAGGCCGGTGGTGGGCAGCAGCACCCACAGCAGGGTGCGGACCGCGGTGAGGACGGGGATGGTGGAGGCCGGGCCGGTGCTGCTGACCTTGTTCCAGTAGTCGTAGGAGCCGGTGTTGTTGAAGGCCGGGATGAACACGCCGAGGGTCAGGGCGGTGGCGGCGAGCCCGAAGGCCACCAGACCCAGGGCCATGGCGGCGGCGCGTGGTGCCCGCCGGGTGCCGCGCAGCCGGATGAGGATCACCGCCCCGATCACTGCGACGGTGACCCCGAGATCTTCCTTGACCAGGACCAGTGGCAGTGCCCACAGCACCGCGGCCCGCCACCGGCGGCGCACCACCGCCTCCAGGGAGAAGGCGAGGAGCGGCATGGCGAAGGCGATCTCGTGGAAGTCGAAGTCGACCGCGCGCTGCACTCCCCATGACACTCCGTAGGCGATCCCGATCGCCAGCCCGCGTGCCCGGCCCAGCAGTCCGGCGGCGAGCCGGGTGACCGGGACGGCGGACAGCGCGAAGAGCAGGGCCTGGGCGATGAGCAGGGTGATAGGGGAGGGGAAGAGGCGGTAGAAGGGGGCGAGCAGTGCGGTGATCGGGCTGAAGTGATCGCCGAGGATGTTGGTGCCGGGTCCCTTGAGGTCGACGACGGGTGCTCCGAGGTGGGCGTAGGACCGTATGGCCTGCTCGAAGATTCCCAGGTCCCAGGACATGGTCAGCATGCGCCGGTGCCGGCAGAGCGCCAGTGCGCTGTAGAGGACGAGGAGCGCTCCGGCCACCCAGTACGGGTCGAGCCGTGGTGCGCGCAGGGTGGCGCTCCAGGTCCGGCCCTCGCGCCTGACCCCGGCCGCGCCCGGGTCCGGCGCCGCAACGGCGGCTGCGGCCGAGTCCATGGGTGGTCCCTTCCTCCTGTTTGGGCGCTGGACGACTTCGAAAAGATACGCGGAGTCCACCCATGGCCCGGCATTCCGCAGGTGAGGAAGGTGCCGTACGGGCCCGGTCAGCCGCTCTTCTTCCAGTTGGTGCACCCGTTGGTCTTGAAATAGGCGTCATCCGGGCTGATCGTCACGATGCCATTCCCCGTGACGTTGTCATTGGCGAGGATGGAGTCCGTCCCGTGCAGGGCGTCCTTGGTGCGCTCCCAGTAACAGGTCGTGCCGCCCTGGAACTTGTAGGTGCCGGGAGCTATGTCGACTCCCACGCGGTACATGCCGCTGCCGGATATCTCGGACTTCGGGGTGCCGCTCTTGGCCGTGGGCATGGGGTTCCACCCTGCGCAGCTCTGGGTCTTGAACAGCTTGTCGTTCGCCGTGATCGTCACATATGCGGTGCCGCCGCCGGTGTCGTTGGCGTTGATTGCCTCGGCATCGCCTGAGGAGTTCTTGAGGCGCTCCCAGTAGCAGAACTCCGAGTTGCCCACCGACATATAGGTGCCGGGCTTGATGTCGGAGCCGACTTGGAGGGTGCCATTGCCGGAGAAAGCGGCCTTCTTGCTCTTCTTCTCGCTCTTCCCGCCTTTTTCTGTGCCCGCGCTCTTCTCGGTGCTCTTGTTCTCGGCGGACTTGTCCGCGCTTTTGGTCTTGTCGTCGCCACCGCTGAAGAGCTTGCCGCAGCCGGTCGTGGTGGCGCCGATGCCCACCACCACCAGGAGGGCGCCCGCGGCCGTGAGCGCTTTGCGCCGGCCGAACCGGCTCTGCTTCTGCTGGGTGTGCTGCTGGGAGTACTGAGACGACATGGCGAACACCTTCGGCGTGAGATCCGTGAACCGACGGGTCAATAACATCAGAGCCTGTTAACCGAGTCAACTATGTTCACACGAACGGGTTGGTTCATGCCTGTGAAGGGGTCGGTTGCGGCTGCGAGGGTATGCTCGGCATCACAACGACGATGTGCGAGCGACGAATTGGGAGGGGAGTCCGGTGGCAGACAGTACGGCGGAGGTGACTGCAGCCGCGATCGCCCGGCTGGCCGGAGTGGGCCGCGCGGCGGTCAGCAACTGGCGCCGGCGCTATATGAACTTCCCTCAGCCCATCGGCGGCACCGAGAGCAGCCCCACCTTCGACCTCGGCGATGTCGAGCAGTGGCTGCGCCGCCACGGCAAGCTTGAAGCGGTCCCGCTGCGCGAGCGGGTCTGGCAGCAGCTGGTCAGCCATCCCGCAGGTGCCATGGCCGCCCTCCGCCACGCGGGGGCGGTGCTGCTGCTCGTGCGCGACCGGCCGACCAGCTGGCTGGAGATGGCGGCGCTCGCGGACCCGAAGCTCTCGGAGGTGCTGCCCACGGCACTGGAGACGGTGCTCGCCGCCCGGCTCGGCGAGCACCATCCGGTCGCCGTCCCCAGCTCCGCCGAGCTCGCCATTTCCTCCGCGCTCGTGCGCGGAGCCGCCGAGCTGGCCGCGGTGCGCGGTGCCGCGCACGCCTATGAGTTCCTCCTCGGCCGTCACCTCGACGCCAACCCCCGGCAGTACACCCTCACCCCGCCGGGCCTCGCCGAGTTGATGGCCGCCCTCGGCCGGGGCGCCGCCGACCGGCAACGCCCGCGCACGGTCCTCGATCCCGCCTGCGGCACCGGCGCTCTGCTGAGTGCGGCCGATACCTCCGGCAGCACGGGTGCCCCCTCGATGTTCGGCCAGGAGGCCGACCCCGACCTTGCCGCACTCACCGCGCTCCGCCTCGCCCTGCGGTCCGAGGCGCAGGTGCGGGTGCACGCGGGCGACAGCCTGCGCGAGGACGCCTTCCGGGAGCTCGCCGTCGACACGGTGCTCTGCCATCCGCCGTTCAACGAACGCAACTGGGGCCACGAGGAGCTGGCCTATGACCCGCGGTGGGAGTACGGCTTCCCCGCCCGCACCGAATCCGAGCTCGCCTGGGTCCAGCATGCGCTGGCCCGGCTCCGCGACGGTGGCACGGCCGTCCTGCTGATGCCCCCGGCCGTGGCCTCCCGCCGCTCCGGCCGCCGCATCCGGGCCGACCTGCTGCGCCGCGGCGCGCTGCGAGCCGTCATCGCCCTGCCCGCCGGGGCCTCGCCGCCCTATGGCATCCCCCTGCATCTATGGGTGCTGCGCCGACCCGGCGCCCAGCCGTCACCCACCCCGCAGCTGCTGCTGGTCGACACCGCCGACCTCGCCCCGCCAGGCCGCGAGAAGCTGCCCTGGCAAGCCGTGCACACCACCGCCCTGGAGGCGTGGGAAGAGTTCGACCGCTTGGGCACGGTGGAGGAGAAGCCCGGGCTGTGCCGCTCCCTGCCCGTCATCGACCTGCTCGACGACGATGTGGACCTGGCTCCCGCTCGGCACCTTCCACCACCTGCCTCCGGCGGAAGCGCGGCCGACCTCGCCGACATCCATGACCGGCTCACCGCCTCCCTGGCACGCACCGGCGAGTTGACCCCCGCCCCGCCCGCCGCAATCACCGACTCCGCTCGCTGGCCCACCACCACCGTCGGCGAACTCGCCCGCGCCGGAGCCCTGGTGCTGCGCTCGGGCGGCGCCGGTACCGCCTCCGGCGCCGATGCGCCCCCCGTCCTCACCGACTATGACGTCAAGGCCGGTGGTGCCCCGTCCGGCACCCTCCCCGAGGGAGCGGCCGAAGAGCCCGTGCTCGTCGAGGCCGACGACGTCGTGGTGCCGGTCGTCGGCGATGTCACCGTGGCCCGCGTCATCGACGAGGCCACCGTAGGGGCCGCGCTCGGCCGGGGGTTGTTCCTTCTGCGGCCCGACCCATCCGCGCTGGACCCCTGGTTCCTGGCCGGGTTCCTGCGCGGCACCGCCAACCAGCGCCAGGCCAGCAGCTATGCGTCCACCGCCACCCGGCTCGATGTGCGTCGGCTCCAGGTGCCCCGGCTGCCCCTGCCCGAACAGCGCCGTCACGGTGCCCAGTTCCGAGCCCTCGCCGCCTTCGAAGAGGCGCTGCGGCTGACCGAGAGGCTCGGCGAACAGCTGATACAGGGCTTGTACGACGGGCTGACCGATGGGACCGTACGCCCGGAGTGAGCTGGAGGTCTCCGCATCCTCGTCTGATCCGTACAACCCCGGTGGACCCATCGGAGTCGGTAGATAGGCTCGGACCCACACCGCACTTCAGGAGCAGCAATGAATGGCCCCGGCACTGAACCGCCGCAGCCCCGTCGCACGGGAAGAGCCACAGTGATCACCATCCGGGTGGTCCTCGTCGCCATCACCGGCTGCACCCTCGGCATCCTTGGCTGGGTGCCGATGCTGCGCATCGCGATCATCACCCGCAAGGCCCGGGACTGGGCGGTGTTCTGGGCGGTGCTGGTGGCGTATGCCGTCCTGCTGACCGTGGTCGACAAGGGGTCGACCGGCTGGAACTACTTCGCCTCGACCTTGGTGGTCCTCATGGGCGGCCTGACCATCGCCTACTACCTGTGGTTCGACATCCGCCACCACAAGGGCCCCGCCACCCCGCGGTTGGGCATACCTGTGGGCGTCGCCCCCGCCCAGGCGTTCCCGCCGGTGGCCGCACCCCTGCCCGGCCCGGCCTATCCGCCCTACGCCCCGCAGCGGCAACCGCAGTTCCACAACCGGACGGCCGCCCCGCTGTATGCCCCGCAGCCGCAAGAGGTGCCCCTGCATCAGCACACCCCACAGCCCCGGCACGCACGGCGCCCCGAGCCCCCCGCTCAGCCGCCGCACCCCGCGCCCCCGCCACCCCAGCCGCAGAGCGCCCCCCGCCCCCCACAGCGAATAGACCAAGTGCGCGCGGAGCTCGATGAGCTGAGCGACTTCCTGCGTAAGGAGCCCAGGAACCACAGGGAGCAGGAGCGGTGAACGGACGCCTCATCGCGGACCGGTACGAGCTGGCCACGGTCATCGGCCAGGGCGGCATGGGCCAGGTGTGGACCGGCTACGACCGTCGGCTGGACCGCCGGGTGGCGGTGAAACTGCTCCGCCCCGACCGGATGACGCCCTCCGACGACGGGGCGGACGAGCTGCGCCGCCGTTTTGTCCGGGAGTGCCGCGTCACGGCCCAGGTCGACCACCATGGCCTGGTCACCGTCCATGACGCGGGCAGCGACGGCGACGACCTCTTTCTCGTCATGCAGTATGTGGACGGCGCCGACCTCGCCGACCACTTCGCCGAGCACGACCCCTACCCCTGGCCCTGGGCGGTCTCGGTCGCCGCCCAGCTCTGCTCGGTGCTCTCCGCGGTGCACGCCGTGCCCATCATCCACCGCGACCTCAAGCCGCGGAATGTGATGGTTCGTCCGGACGGCTCCGTTCTCGTCCTCGACCTCGGCGTGGCCTCCGTTATGGACACCGACACCACCCGCCTCACCCGCACCGGTTCACCTATCGGCAGCCCCGCCTATATGGCACCCGAGCAGGCGATGGGCGGCGCGGTCGGCCCGTACACCGACCTCTATGCCCTCGGTGTGCTGCTGCATGAACTGCTCAGCGGCGACGTCCCCTTCGCCGGATCGACGGCGCTCGGGGTGCTGCACCGCCATCTCTATGAGCCGCCCATACCGGTCCGCCAGGTCCGCCCCGAGATCCCACAGGCCCTCGAGGAGCTGGTGCTGCGCCTGCTCGCCAAGGACCCGCAGGACCGCCCCGCCGACGCCCAGGAGGTCTACCGGGCCCTGGCGCCGCTGCTGCCCGCCCCCGGTCAGGCCCTCACCGGCCCGTACTCCGGCGCGCCCGTCGGCCCCATGAACCCCACGCGTCCGTTCCTGCTGCCGCATGCCCCCTGGCCGGACCGGTCCGCCGTCGCCGCCCCCCTGCCCGGGGCCTCCACAGCGCCGGCCGCCCCGCCCGCCGAGGCGCCCAGCGGCCTCGATGTCGCCGAGGCCGTCGAAGAGGTCAAGCGGCTGCTCGACCAGGGCGGCATCACCCAGGCCGTGGACATCCTGGGCGCCATCCTGCCGGCCGCCGCCGCGGAGCACGGTGAGCGCTCCGCGGTCGTGCTGACCCTCCGCAAGCAGTACGCGGCCACGCTGATGGACGACGGCCAGTTCCGGCGTGCCCTGCCCGAGCTCCGCCGCCTGGCCGATGAATACGCCCTGGAGTCCGGCCCGTACGCGGCCAGGCAGGTGCTGCGCTTCCGGTATGACGCCGCCCAGTGCCTGGAGCAGCTCGGCGAGGCGGTCGGCGCCCTCAACGAATACCGGGCCCTGCTCCCGCAGTTCGAGAGCGACCCGGAGGATGCCACCACCCCCCTTGAAGTCCGCCGTCGCATAGGTCATCTGCTGCTGTCCCTCGGCGACCGCCAGGCCGCCCATGACACCCTGGTCGCCCTGCTGCTCGACGCCGAACGGCTGCACGGACCGCACCACCCGCTGCCCGGCGAGATCCGGCACACACTCAGATGGCTGAGCGAGGTCAGAGCCTGACGAAGCGGCAGAAGACGCGCGCACCCCCCGCCTTCCGCCGAATCGTTGGTCGAATCAGTGGCCTCGGCCACCCGGACTCCCTACCATCGATCAACGCCAGGACGATCGACGCACCATCGCACGATCATTGCCGGGAGGCTCTATGATCCGCCGAAGGACCGCCGCGCTCTCCGTCTCCGCCGGGCTGCTGGCCCTGGCGCCCGTGCTCACCGCCTGCGGATCCACCCCGCATCCGGGTGCCGCGGCCGTCGTGGGCAAGGACCGGATCACCGTGGCCCAGCTCCAGCACCAGGTCAAGGACGTAAGGGACGCGCAGCAGTCCTCCCCGCAGGCGGAGCAGCTGCTGGCCAACAGCACCCGTCTCAACCAGCAGACCCTGATCCACCTCATCCAGTACCGGATCGTGGAGAAGGCCGGGCGCGACAACGGCGTCCATGTCTCCCGCCGGGAGCTCCAGGAGGAGCGGGCCCAGATCGAGCGGGCCAATGGCGGGGCCGAGGCGTTGCGCGGCCGGTTCCTCGCGCTGGGCATCGCGCCCGGCCAGATCGACCGGGCCCTCGCCCTGGACCTGGTCCGCACCAAGCTCGACGCCAAACTCGGCGCCGAACGCACCAATCAGGTTCTGATCCAGACCTCCGAGTCCCTGCGGGTCGACATCAACCCGCGCTATGGCACCTGGGATGCCAAGCGTGGCATCGCCCGTACGGTGCAGGAGCCGTGGCTGCGGCCGGTGCCACCCACGGCGCCCGCCGCCGAGGGCCCGGCATGAGCCTTCCCCCTCGCCCGGACGGCATGCCCGGTCGCCTACGCTCGGCAGGGTGAACGACTCCACGCCCGGCCGTATCGTCCTGCTCACCACCAGCCACCGTGTCGCTCCCGGACTGCTGTCCTGGCCGGCCTGGCAGACGCTGCACGCCGCCGACCGGGTGCTGTGCTCCGACCCCGGCCACCCGCTGCTGCCCTATCTGCGGGAGGCCGGGGTCGAGGCCGAGCCGAGGGCGGCCACCGCCCGGGAGCTGGTCGACTACTGCGTGGCCGGGCGGCGCACCGCCGTCGTGGTGACCTCGGCGGACGGCGAGTCCGCCGTCACCGACGGGCTGGCCCGCCTCGCCGGTTCGGGGCGGGAGACGATGCCCGCGCTGGAGCTGCTGCCCGGCTCGTACGACCTGCCCGGTGCGCGTCTGCTCGATCTGGTGCAGGTCATGGACCGGATCCGGGTCGCCTGCCCGTGGAGCGGCATCCGCACCCATGAGGACCTGGGCAAGTACGGCCTGGAGGAGATGTATGAACTCATCGAGGCCATCGAGACCGGCGACCGGGAGGCGCTGCTCGAGGAGCTCGGCGATGTGCTGCTCCAGGTCGTCTTCCACGCCAGGATCGCCCAGGACGATCCGGACGAGCCGTTCTCCGTCGACGATGTGGCGGGCGGCATTGTCGGCAAACTCATCCACCGTCACCCGCATGTGTTCGGCGAGGAGTCCGCCGAGACGCCCGAGGACGTCAAGGTGCACTGGATGCGTACAAAAGCGGCTGAGAAGCGCCGCGAATCGGCCACCGAGGGCGTTCCCCTCGGTCAGCCCGCCCTTGCGCTGGTCGCCAAGCTCGCCTCTCGGGCCCGTACCGAGGGTCTGGAGGTCGTCCTCCCGGCCGGGGAAGGGCTGGGGTACGAGCTGCTCGCGCTGGCGCTGCGCGCCGAGGCGGACGGCGTCGAGCCGGAGACGGCCCTGCGTGCCGCCGCCCGCACCTATCGCGAAGCCATTCGCGCCGCGGAGCGCGAGCGGCGGCGGGACGGCTGATCAGGCCGTGTGCGCGGCGTTCTCGGTCAGCTTTGCGGCCGCCCTGGCCAGGGCCCGGGCGAAGGCCTTTCTGCCGCGGTGGCCCCCGGCGGGGTAGTTGTGGACCAGCGAGGTGATTGCACCGTGGCTGCGCACGGTGGCGAGGTCGAAGTCCATCTCATAGCCGTCGACGGTGACGCCCACGGTGTAGGCGAGTGAGTCGTCCCCGTACCGGGGGATGCTGGTCCGCTGCACCGTCAGAGTGGCCGGCCTGCCCTCCAGGGTGCCTTTGAAGTCCGAGCACTGTTCGACGGCCGTGCGCAGCCTGTGCATGGCCCGCTCGGCCCGGTCGCGGGGATAGCCGCTGACGTCCTGACCGAGGCTGGTCGCTTCCTCGCCGTCCTTCTTGACGAACAGCTGCCGGGCGTGAGCGGCGTAATCGCCTTCCAGGCGGCCGGAGTTGACGACGGCGGCCAGCGGGGCGCACCGTGCCCCGACCTTCTTGAGGGCCTGGTGCTCCTTGCCGTTCTGCTGCTCGGCCGAGGACTTCCGCCGGAGCTTCCACCCGGCGGGCAGGTCCGCTGCCTCCACCAGGGCCGCCTTCGCCTGGGCGGGGGTGATGTGGGACGGGAGTTCCGCCTTGGCGGCCGTGCCGGGTGCGGCCTTGTCGGAGGTGGACTGTGCGTTGTGGGTGCCGCTGCACGCGGTGAGCAGCAGCGGGGCGGTGGCGAGGAATGTGAGCGTGAGGCGGCGGGCGAAGCGGGTGTGCACGGTGACTTCCCCTCGAGCAGTGGCAACTTTTCGAACGCTCGTGTGCTGTCGAGGTGCCCCTGATGGGAATTGGGTACCCATTCAGCCCATTTGCGGTCTTGACAGAGCGGCCGATGGGTACCCGGAAGCCATGTTCACGAAACACACGGACCTCGCCCTCCCCGCCTATCTCGGTGGCATCGCACCCTTTATCGTCGGGCTTTTCGTCGGAGCCCTGCTGATCCTCGCGGTCGTCTACGGGCTCAGGTGGCGCGACAGGGAGCCCCCGCCCCCCTCCGCCCCGCAACGGCGCATGGGCGCCTGGCGGACGCCGAGGGAGGGGAACGGGCCGACGTCCCCCGACCACGGCCCCGGGCACAACGACGACGAGGACGCGATCGGCTATGTCACCGAGCACCGTGAACCGGACCAGCTGCCCAGGGAGAAACAGAGCGACCGGCTCCTGCCGCACGAGCTGAAGAGCCCGGGCAGCCATCCCGAGGAGCCCTCGGAGGAACGCAAGAAGTGGAACCCCGGCAGCAGCGGCTCCTTCGGCAGCGGCGGCGCCGGCCATCACTGAGGTCCTCCACCGAGGTCCTCCACCGACGTCCCCGGGAGCCGCCGGTAACGTCAAGGCGTGCAAGACAAGAACGACAACCACACCGACCGCGGCGCGGACGGCGGCGCCCCCACCATGCCGCCGCTCTTCACCTGGGAATTCGCGAGCGACCCCTATCCCGCGTACGCCTGGCTGCGCGAGCACTCGCCCGTCCACCGCACCGCGCTGCCCAGTGGCGTCGAGGCATGGCTGGTCACCCGCTACGCCGACGCCCGCCAGGCCCTGGCCGACCAGCGGTTGTCGAAGAACCCGGGGCACCACTCCGAGGCCGCCCACGGCAAGGGCAAGGTCGGCATCCCCGGCGAGCGCAGCGCCAACCTGACGGCCCATCTGCTCAACATCGATCCACCGGACCACACCCGGTTGCGACGGCTGGTGTCAAAGGCCTTCACCCCGGGCCGGGTCGCCGAGTTCGCCCCGCGGGTGCAGGAACTGACCGACCGGCTCATCGACTCGTTCGCGGAGCGCGGGGAAGCCGACCTCATCCATGAGTTCGCCTTTCCGCTGCCCATCCTTGCGATCTGCGATCTGCTCGGGGTGCCGCCCGAGGACCAGGACGACTTCCGCGACTGGGCGGGGATGATGATCCGGCACGGCGGCGGGCCGCGCGGCGGAGTGGCACGTTCCGTGAAGAAGATGCGCGCCTACCTCGCCGAACTCATCCACCGCAAGCGTGAGTCCCTGGGGGGAGAAGGGGGCGAGGACCTCATCTCCGGTCTCATCCGGGCCAGCGACCACGGCGAGCACCTGACCGAGAACGAGGCCGCGGCCATGGCCTTCATCCTGCTCTTCGCCGGCTTCGAGACCACCGTGAACCTCATCGGCAACGGCACCTATGCGCTGCTGCGCAACTCCGGGCAGCGCGAGCTCCTGCAGCACGCGCTCGACCGGGGCGACGAGAGCCTGCTCGCCACCGGCGTGGAGGAACTGCTGCGCTACGACGGCCCGGTGGAGCTGGCGACCTGGCGGTTCGCGACCCAGGACCTGACGATCGGCGGGCAGCGCATCGCCGAGGGCGACCCGGTGCTCGTCGTCCTCGCCGCGGCCGACCGCGACCCCGAACGGTTCGCCGAACCGGATACCCTCGACCTCGCCCGGCGTGACAATCAGCACCTCGGCTACGGGCACGGAATCCACTACTGCCTGGGCGCTCCGCTCGCCCGGCTGGAGGGCCGGACGGCACTCGCGACCCTGCTGCGCCGCCTCCCCGACCTGCGGTTGGCCGTCCGGCCGGAGGAACTGCGTTGGCGTGGCGGGCTCATCATGCGGGGGCTGCGCACGCTGCCGGTCGAGTTCACCCCACGAACCGGATGACTGTACGTCAACTCGGCTTTATCGCCCCGTGACTCCGGCTACACCGGGTTGTGACTCCCGGAGCCCGTCGCTATGTTCGACGGTCATATCAGCCGCCAACGAGAGGTCATCAGATGCGTTCCGGGACAGGCCGACATCGTCGGCCCCGTCAGATACCCGCCGTTGTGGTCGCCGCGGGGGTGACGGGTGCCGGCATCGCCATGCCGTTGTTCGCCGCCACCGGCGCCACCGCCGCCGACGCCGCGACCTGGGACCGCGTCGCCCAGTGCGAGAGCGGCGGGCTGTGGAGCGCCGACAACGGCGACGGGTTCTACGGCGGGTTGCAGATGACGCGTCAGATGTGGGAGGCGAACGGCGGTACGTCCTATGCGCCGCAGCCCGACATGGCCAGTCGCGCCCAGCAGATCGCCGTCGCCGAGCGGATCCTCCAGGCCCGCGGACCGTATGCCTGGCCCAGCTGCGCGATCGGTTCCGGCCTGGCCGCGAACGGGCCGACGCCGGAGGTGAATCCGGGTTCGACCCAGGCGCCCGAGCTGGCGCCGGCCCATCGGGCCGAGCCCGGACACCCGGCGCCCGCACCCCCCTCGTCCGCCTCCGGGACCCCGAACCCCGATGGGACCCCGAACCCCGATGGGGCCTCCGGTTCCGGTGCGTCAAAGCCCGGCAAGTCCACGCCGCAGCAGCCCGCCGAACAGCAGGGCGACCAGCCCGAGGGCAAGCACCGCAAGCCCCCGGCGGCGGACCCGGTGACTCCGCCCGCCGGTACCCCCTCGGCGGACCCCGCCCCGGCCCAGGGGCACACGCCCGGCGGCACCGGCGCGGACCCGGGCGGCAGCGCACCGTCGGACCCGGGCGCCGGGGCGGGCGCGGGCGCGGGGACGGGCAAGCACCGTGCCGAGCCGCCGCGTTCGGGCGCGGACCGCGCCTCGCGCGGTGGTACGGAAGCCCGTACGGGCACGCCGGAGGCGGGCGACTACACCGTGCGCCCCGGTGACAATCTGTCAGCCATCGCACAGGAGGAGTCCGTCGAGGGCGGCTGGCACAAGCTCTACCGAGACAACCAAAAGGCCGTCGGATCCGATCCGGACCTCATCCACCCTGGTCAGCAACTCGAACTGAAGAAGTAGCGGGACGGTTTGAGTCGAATGTCCGTTCCTGTGGAAAGTGAGACATGGGTCTCGTTGACAACGGCTCAAATGGCACCGTCCGGAATTCGATTAACCGCCTCCCACCTGCGAAAACAGCAGGTTACGGAGGGGTGTGAAGTCAGTCGGTGGCTGAAAAGGAGGGTTTGAACACCTCGGCCGCCTGTGCTTAACGTCGTCACCGCTCGCCACCGCGAGCACCACGGTCGTCACGCCGAATCCTGCCAACGACCGAGGGAGTCGTCGCGCAAGCGCCGTAGGCAGGAGCGGGGGAACCAAGGTAGGGCGCCGTAACGGACCGTCAGTCGCGATCGTGGATCGCCGACCGGACGAGCCGGGACGGCTAGGGGTGAAGCCGAGCACGCGCAAGCCGCTCGGCCGGGCAACTCACGTCCGAACCCGACAGCTCACCTCGTAGGCGCCGGTGAGGAAACCGACTTATGTCCAAGGGCAAGCATCGTCGTCCGAACAAGGCCGTCCGCATCGCCACGCTGGCCGGTGTCACCGGTGCCGCTGTCGCGGCCCCGCTGATGGCCGCCACGTCTGCCCACGCCGCTTCCGTGGTCACCTGGGACAAGGTCGCCCAGTGTGAGTCCGGCGGCAACTGGTCCATCAACACCGGTAACGGCTACTACGGTGGCCTGCAGTTCTCGCAGTCCTCCTGGGAGGCCATGGGCGGCACCAGCTACGCCCCGCGCGCCGACCTGGCGTCCAAGAGCCAGCAGATCGCCGTCGCCGAGAAGCTCCTCGCCGCGCAGGGTCCCGGTGCCTGGGGCTGCGCCGGTGAGGGCGGCCTGACCTCCGGCGGCCCGGCCGCCGATGTCGACACCTCCGGTTCGTCCTCGAAGAAGTCCTCGGGCTCCAGCGAGCGCGGCACCTCCACCAAGAGCCACGCCGACCGCAGCGAGCGCCAGTCCGCGCCGAAGCACGCCGCCCCGAAGGCGGACGACGGCGACGACGAGACCCCGGCCCCGCGCCAGGCCGCGCCCAAGCACGCCGCCCCGAAGACCGTGAAGATGGGCGACGGCGAGTACCAGGTCAAGGAAGGCGACACCCTCGCCAAGATCGCCGAGGCCAAGAAGGTCAAGGGCGGCTGGGAGAAGCTCTACGACCGCAACAAGGACATCGTGGACAACGCCGACCTCATCTACCCGGGCCAGAAGCTGCACCTCAGCTGACCCGGGAGACCCCTGCCCTCACGTGTGAGCAGGATCGCCCCGCTCCGATGCGTCTACCCCCGAGCCGCATCGGAGCGGGGCTCCGCCATGTTTGCGATCCGCCATGTTTGTGAAGGGTGCGGGATGTTTGTGAAGGGTGCGGGCGCGCGAAGCGCACCCGCTTCTTCGCTCAGCGAACACAACGGCTGACCATTCCTCCCGTGATCTCGGCGTTTGTGCCATTTTTCGGTTTGGGCGGCGGTCCGGCGGCGGGCGGAGCCTCCGGGGCCCGTTAGGCTCGTGCTGCAGAACTCCAGACACCCACGAAGGAGACCCTCGTGCCGTCCATCGACGTCGTCGTAGCTCGCGAGATCCTCGACTCGCGAGGCAACCCCACGGTCGAGGTCGAGGTCGGCCTCGACGACGGCTCCACCGGCCGTGCCGCCGTGCCGTCCGGTGCCTCGACCGGCGCCTTCGAAGCCATCGAGCTCCGTGACGGTGACCCGAACCGTTACCTGGGCAAGGGCGTGGAGAAGGCCGTGCTCGCCGTCATCGAGCAGATCGGTCCGGAGCTGGTCGGCTATGACGCCACCGAGCAGCGCCTGATCGACCAGGCGATGTTCGACCTGGACGCCACCGAGAACAAGGGCTCGCTCGGCGCCAACGCCATCCTGGGCGTCTCCCTGGCCGTCGCGCACGCCGCCTCCGAGGCCTCGGACCTGCCGCTCTTCCGCTACCTCGGCGGCCCCAACGCGCACCTGCTGCCCGTTCCGATGATGAACATCCTCAACGGCGGCTCGCACGCCGATTCCAATGTGGACATTCAGGAGTTCATGATCGCGCCGATCGGCGCGGAGTCCTTCTCCGAGGCGCTGCGCTGGGGCACCGAGGTCTACCACACCCTCAAGAAGGTGCTGAAGGGCCGCGGCCTGTCCACCGGCCTCGGCGACGAGGGCGGCTTCGCCCCGAACCTCGGCTCCAACCGCGAGGCCCTCGACCTCATCCTCGAGGCCATCAAGGAGGCCGGTTACACCCCCGGCCAGGACATCGCGCTGGCGCTGGACGTCGCCGCCTCCGAGTTCTACAAGGACGGCGTCTACACCTTCGAGGGCAAGAGCCGCACCGCCGCCGAGATGACCGAGTACTACGCGGAGCTCGTCGCCGCGTACCCGCTGGTCTCCATCGAGGACCCGCTGTTCGAGGACGACTGGGACGGCTGGAAGACCATCACCGAGAAGCTCGGCGACCAGGTCCAGCTCGTCGGTGACGACCTGTTCGTCACCAACCCCGAGCGCCTCGGCCGTGGCATCGAGGAGGGCGCCGCCAACGCCCTGCTGGTCAAGGTCAACCAGATCGGTTCGCTCACCGAGACCCTCGACGCCGTCGAGCTGGCCCAGCGCAACGGCTTCAAGTGCATGATGTCCCACCGCTCCGGCGAGACCGAGGACGTCACCATCGCCGACCTGGCCGTTGCCACCAACTGCGGCCAGATCAAGACCGGCGCCCCGGCCCGCTCCGAGCGCGTCGCCAAGTACAACCAGCTGCTGCGCATCGAGGAGATCCTCGACGACGCGGCGGTGTATGCCGGTCGCAGCGCCTTTCCGCGGTTTCGCTCTGCGAACTAGACAAGCGCAGCGCTCTGCGAACCAGCAAGTGCTTCAAGGGCTGACAAACCCGGCGTAAGCCTCACCACGTCCTCGGCCACGGTCCCGTACCGTGGCCGAGGACGACTTTGCGCGTCCGCAACCGGACCCCAAGGGGAGGCGATGTGGCGGCGGAACGGTTCTCCACCGCGACCAGACTCAAGGCACTCGGCTCGGTGCTCGTACAGGGGCCGAAGGCCGGGGGTCGGCGCATCCGGCCGCCGCGCCGGAGCCGGCTGACCGGGCGTGCCGCGCTGCTGGCGCTGGTCGTCTGCTCGCTGATCGTCGCCCTCGCCTATCCCATGCGGCAGTGGGTCACCCAGCGTTCGGACATCGACGACCAGCGGCGGCAGACCGACCGCGCCCGTGAGCAGGTCAAGCGACTGCGCGAGCAGAAGGCCCGGCTGGAGGACCCGGCGTACATCGAGCAGTTGGCGCGGGAGCACCTGCACTATGTACGCCCCGGCGAGACCGGCTACACCGTGGTGGACGGCAGCGGGGCCGCCCGGCGGCCGAAGGACCAGGGCGCGGCCGACCGGCCGTGGTACAGCAACCTCTGGGACGGTGTGGACGTGTCGGACGGCCGCCACTGACGTCGTATCACCGATCACCGATCCGCCCATTCGAGAAGACGAACACGAGCGAGCACATGGACACCCCTCCTCCGAAGACCGAGCCCACCGAGCCGACGGACGCGGATGTCGTCGCGTTCCAGGCCCAACTGGGGCGCCCGCCGCGCGGCCTGCGCGCGATCGCGCACCGCTGCCCGTGCGGCAACCCCGATGTCGTCGAGACGCAGCCACGGCTGGAGGACGGCACTCCGTTTCCGACGCTCTATTACCTGACGTGTCCCCGGGCGTCCTCGGCGATCGGGACGCTGGAGGCCGAGGGGGTCATGAAGGAGATGACCGCCCGGCTGCAGAGTGACCCGGAGCTCGCTGCCGCCTACCGCGCGGCGCACGAGGACTACATCCGGCGGCGGGACGCGATCGAGGTCCTGGAGGGCTTTCCCAGCGCCGGCGGGATGCCGGACCGGGTGAAGTGCCTGCATGTGCTGGTCGGGCACTCGCTGGCGGCGGGCCCCGGGGTGAACCCGCTGGGGGACGAGGCGATCGCGATGCTGCCGGAGTGGTGGCGCAAGGGGCCCTGTGTGAGCCCGGGTGGGGACGAGGGGTAGCGGACCGGTAGGTTCCCGAGTCCGTCCCTTCCGTTCCGTCTCCGTCCGTTTCCGATGCCCCCACGACGACTGCTGGAGAGCGCATGACCCGCGTGGCCGCGATTGACTGCGGTACCAATTCGATCCGTCTGCTGGTGGCGGACCTCGATCCGGTTACCGGTGAACTCGCCGAGCTGGACCGGCGGATGACGATCGTCCGGCTCGGGCAGGACGTGGACCGTACCGGGCGTCTCGCGCCCGAGGCCCTGGACCGTACCTTCGCGGCGTGCCGGGAGTACGCCGGGGTGATCCGGGAACTGGGGGCCGAGCGCACCCGGTTCGTGGCCACCTCCGCGTCCCGCGACGCCGAGAACCGGGCGGACTTTGTGCGCGGAGTGGTGGCGATCCTGGGGGTGAAGCCCGAGGTGATCACCGGGGACCAGGAGGCGGAATTCTCCTTCACCGGCGCGACCAAGGAGCTTTCGGGCCGGGACGACTTCGCCAAGCCCTATCTGGTGGTGGACATCGGCGGCGGCTCGACGGAGTTCGTGCTCGGCGACGACCGGGTGCGGGCGGCGCGCAGCGTGGACGTGGGCTGTGTCCGGATGACGGAGCGTCACCTGGTGCGGGACGGCAAGGTCACCGATCCGCCGACGCCCGGTCAGATCGCGGCGATAAGGGCCGATGTCGAGGCGGCGCTGGACGTGGCCGGGGAGACCGTGCCGCTGGGCCGGGCCCATACGCTGGTGGGCCTGGCGGGGTCGGTGACCACGGTCGCGGCGATCGCGCTGGGGCTCGCCGAGTACGACTGGACGGCGATCCACCATGCGCGGATCCCGTTCGAGCGGGTCCGGGAGATCACCGCCGAGCTGCTCGCCGCCACCCATGAGCAGCGGGCGGCGATCCCCGTGATGCACCCCGGGCGGGTGGATGTGATCGGTGCGGGGGCGCTCGTCCTGCAGTGTGTGATGGAGCGGACGGGGGCGCGGGAGGTCGTGGTGAGCGAGCACGACATCCTGGACGGGATCGCCTGGAGCGTTGTGATGGGGGATTGATCCGTCCCGGCGAGGGGGTCCGGCCGGGGGTCCGGGGGTTGTCCCCCGGGTGAGGGGGCCTCGACGGGATCGCTTGGAGCGTCGCCTGAGGTGGCGCTCCGGGACGGCGTGGAAAAAAGTTCGTGAAATCCTTCACATGAAAAACCGGCCGCGGGGCCCCGGAAGCGGGCCCTGGTGCGCCCATCCGGGCGGCGAGGGGCTCGTGCGGGCGGGACCGGCCTGGTTCAAGCGGGTTGCAGCGGTGGGCGCGGCGGCCGGGAAGTGATGGTGGTCCAGCCCCGCTCGATGGCGCAAGGCCAGTTCAGCGGGGGTGGTCAACGCAATTCCGGGCCGAGTGGTTCCTGGTGGGAGTATGGCGTCGGTCACGTGAGCCGCGCAGTGTAGCAGATACCCCCCTGCGCCTTGTGAAGGGGCGCACGAGCAGCCCCCGGGGGTGTGCTGGATACTCGAAACATGAGCACCACGGAGCGTCCACGGATCCTCGTAGTAGGCGGTGGGTACGTCGGCCTGTACGCGGCGCGCCGCATCCTCAAGAAGATGCGGTACGGCGAGGCGACCGTCACGGTCGTGGACCCGCGTTCGTACATGACGTACCAGCCCTTCCTTCCCGAAGCAGCTGCCGGCAGCATTTCCCCCCGCCACGTCGTGGTGCCGCTGCGACGCGTGCTCCCCAAGGCGGAGGTCCTCACCGGCCGCGTCACCACCATCGACCAGGACCGCAAGGTCGCCACGATCGCGCCGCTCGTCGGCGAGGCCTATGAGCTGCCCTTCGACTACCTGGTCATCGCGCTGGGCGCGGTCTCGCGCACCTTCCCGATCCCCGGCCTGGCCGAGAACGGCATCGGCATGAAGGGCATCGAGGAGGCCATCGGCCTGCGCAACCACGTTCTCGAGCAGCTCGACAAGGCCGACTCGACCACCGACGAGGAGATCCGCCGCAAGGCGCTCACCTTTGTCTTCGTCGGCGGCGGCTTCGCGGGCGCGGAGACCATCGGCGAGGTCGAGGACATGGCCCGCGACGCCGCCAAGCACTACCGGAACGTGAAGCGCGAGGACATGCGCTTCATCCTGGTCGACGCCGCCGACAAGATCCTCCCCGAGGTGGGCCCCAAGCTCGGCCAGTACGGCAAGGAGCACTTGGAGAGCCGCGGGGTCGAGGTCTTCCTCTCCACCTCCATGGACTCCTGCGTGGACGGCCATGTGGTGCTGAAGAACGGCCTCGAGGTCGACGCCAACACCATTGTGTGGACGGCGGGCGTCAAGCCCAACCCGGCACTGGCCCGCTACGGCCTGCCGCTCGGCCCGCGCGGCCACGTGGACACCTCGGAGACCCTCCAGGTCCAGGGCACCGACTACATCTGGGCCGCGGGCGACAACGCCCAGGTTCCGGACGTGGTCGGCCGCAAGGCCGGCAACGAGAACGCCTGGTGCCCGCCGAACGCCCAGCACGCGCTGCGCCAGGCCAAGGTCCTGGGCGACAACGTGGTCTCGGGCATGCGCGGCTTCCCGCAGAAGACCTACTCGCACGCCAACAAGGGCGCGGTGGCCGGCCTCGGCCTCCACAAGGGCGTCGCGATGATCGTCATGGGCAAGATGAAGATCAAGCTCAAGGGCCGGCTCGCCTGGTACATGCACCGTGGCTACCACGGCATGGCCATGCCGACCTGGAACCGGAAGATCCGCGTCATCGCGGACTGGACGCTGGGCATGTTCCTCAAGCGCGAGGTCGTCTCGCTCGGTGCCATGGAGAACCCCCGCGAGGAGTTCTACGAGGCCGCCAAGCCCGCTCCGCGGCTCGACAAGGCCGACGCCGCTCCGGCGCAGCGGGCCAAGGCCGGCTAGGCCGTCCACCGTCAAGGGCGTCCACCGAATCCGTGGGGTGGGCGCCCTTCGGCGTGCCCGCGTCCGGCTGTGCCGTCGCGGCAAATTCCCGTCGGCCGCCCGAAAGTGATCTGGTTCCGCCGGGAAGGACTACTGCACGGTCCGTTGGTGTTTAGGTGTCAGATGAATCAATCTCCTGGCACTTCATCATGGAGGTGTGCGACATGGCCCAGGCCGCTCAACGGCTCTCCGCACTCATGGAACAGGTACTGGGGGCTCCGCTTCCGGTTCGGCTCCGTGCCTGGGACCACAGCGAGTCGGGGCCGCCCGGAACGCCCGTACTCGTCATCCGGCGCCGCCGCGCCCTGCGCCGGCTGCTGTGGAAGCCGGGCGAGCTCGGTCTCGCCCGGGCCTGGGTCGCCGGGGACATCGACGTCGACGGTGATCTGTACCAGGCCCTCGACCTGCTCGCCGGCTCCCTCTGGGAGCGCGGCGAGGACGCCGCCCGCCCCCGCGGGGCCGCCGCGATACTGAACGCCCTGCGCGATCCCGAGCTGCGCGCCGCCGGGCGGGAGCTGCTCCGCCTCGCCGGTCCCTGGGTGCCGCCCGCGCCGCCCCGGGAGGAGGCCCGCCGGAGCGGCGGCCCGCTGCACACGCTGCGCCGCGACAAGCAGGCCATCAGCCACCACTACGACGTGGGCAACAGCTTCTACGAGCGGGTGCTCGGCCCCTCGATGGTCTACTCCTGCGCCTACTGGGAGCCCGGCGGCACCCTTGAGGAGGCGCAGCGGGCCAAGCTCGACCTGGTCTGCCGCAAGCTCGGCCTGCGCGACGGCCAGCGGCTGTTGGACGTCGGCTGCGGCTGGGGTTCCCTGGTGCTGCACGCCGCCCGGGAGTACGGGGTGAGCGCGGTCGGCATCACGCTGTCCGAGGAGCAGGCCGCGTATGCCCGCAAGCGGGTGGCGGAGGCGGGGCTGGCGGACCGGGTGGAGATCCGGGTCCAGGACTACCGCGAGGTCCAGGACGGCCCGTTCGACGCCATCTCCTCCATCGGCATGGCCGAGCATGTGGGTTCGGTGCGGTACGCGGAGTACGCCGCCGAGCTCTACGGCCTGCTGAGGCCCGGTGGCAGGCTGCTCAACCACCAGATCGCCCGGCGCCCGCTGAAGGACGAAGCGGCTTACCAGGTCGATGAGTTCATCGACCGCTATGTCTTCCCCGACGGCGAGCTGGCGCCGGTCGGCCGGACCGTCGAGCAGCTGGAGGAGGCCGGGTTCGAGGTCCGCGACGTGGAGGCGCTGCGTGAGCACTACGCACTGACGCTGCGGAAGTGGGTGGCCAATCTCGAGGCGCACTGGGACGAGGCGGTGCGGCTGACCTCGCCGGGCCGGGCGCGGGTGTGGCGGCTCTACATGGCCGCCTCGGCGCTGTCCTTCGAGCGCAACCGCATCGGCGTCAACCAGGTGCTGGCGGTCCGTACGCCCGACTCCGGCGAGCCGGGGCTGCCGCTGCGCACCCGGGAGTGGCGGGGCTGAGCGGCGCGAGGGCCCGTTCCCGCAAGGGAACGGGCCCTCGACCGGGCGTCAGTCGGCCTTGATGGCGCTGAGCATGTTCATCCGGGCCGCCCGGCGGGCCGGCCACAGCGCGGCGAGCACGCCGACCACGGCGGCCAGGAGCAGGAAGACGCCCATGCTGCCCCAGGGGAGCACCAGTTGGTAGGTGCTCAGGCCCTTCTTGATCATCCCGCCGGCCGCCCAGCCGAAGAAGACGCCCAGGCCGATGCCGAGCACTCCGCCGAACAGGGAGATGACCAGCGACTCCAGCCGGACCATCCGCTTGATGCCCTTGCGGTCGAGGCCGATGGCCCGCAGCATGCCGATCTCCTGCTGGCGCTCGAAGACCGACATCGCAAGGGTGTTGACGACGCCGAGCACCGCGACGATCACGGCCATGGCGAGCAGTCCGTAGAGCATGTTCAGCATCAGGCTGATGAACTTGGCGATGCCGTTGGAGATGTCGTCCTTGTTCTGGACGGAGATGGCCGGGCTGTCGCCGAGTGCCTTCTTCAGCGATTTCTTGGCGGCGCTGCTGTCGCCGTCCTTGGTCTTCACCATCACCTGCATGTCGGTGATGTCGTGCTGGTGGGGCGCCAGCGTCGTCGTGTCGAGCATGATGCCCTTCATCATCATGTTGCCCTCGTAGACGCCCGAGACGGTCAGCTGCCCCTGCTTGCCGTCCTCGTAGGTCACCGTGAAGGCGGAGCCGAGCTTCCAGCCGTATTGCTTGGCGGTCTTGTCGTCGACGACGGCGCGGTTCGCGTGGGCGTCGCCCAGTCCGGCGAACGATCCGGCCTTGAAGTCCAGCTTCGCCAGCTGGTCGATGGTCTTGCCGTTGAGGCCCGTCAGGTATTCGGTGTCCTTGCCGATGCGGGACGGGGAGTTGCGCAGCGGGCTGGAGACGGTGACCTGGTCCAGCGAGGACAGCTTCTTGTCCACATCGGGGGAGAGCGGATTGCCGCTCGCCATGGAGACCACGAAGTCGGCCCTGAGGGCGTCGGTGGCCATCTTGTCGATGGCCTTCTGGACGCTGTCGGCGACCACGGTCATTCCGGTGATCAGGGTCAGCCCGATCATCAGCGCGGAAGCGGTCGCGGCGGTGCGGCGCGGATTGCGGACCGCGTTCTGCCGGGCGAGCTTGCCGGACATGCCGAACACGCGCAGGACGGGGGACGCGGCGGCGATCAGGGGCCGGGACAGCAGTGGGGTCAGCACGAAGACGCCGATGATCAACACGACGGCGCCCAGGCCCAGTACGGACTTGTTCCCCGAGCCGGTGATGGTCAGCAGGGCACCGACGGCGGCCAGGATGGCACCGATGGTGTTACGGACGATCAGGTTCCGGGTGGTGGCCACGGCGTGCACGCTGTTCATCGCGGCGACCGGCGGGATTTTCGCGGCGCGGCGGCCGGGGATCCAGGCGGCGAGCATCGTCACGACGATGCCGACGGCCAGCGAGACGAGGATGGTGCTCGGGGAGACGACGAGCGGGCCGTCGGGGACGGAGGCGCCGAGGCTGCCGATGAGCGAGCGCAGTCCGATGCCGATGCCGATGCCCGCCAGCAGACCCGTG
This sequence comes from Streptomyces xingningensis, assembly GCF_054957865.1. Classification (NCBI taxonomy): domain Bacteria; kingdom Bacillati; phylum Actinomycetota; class Actinomycetes; order Kitasatosporales; family Streptomycetaceae; genus Streptomyces; species Streptomyces xingningensis. The sequence continues at coordinate 54,281 of NZ_JBDJPF010000008.1, read as the reverse complement.
ACACCGGCCACCACGCCGACCAGGAACGCCTCGATGAGCACGGAGCGGGTGACCTGACGGCGGCTGGCGCCGACCGCACGCAGCAGCGCGAGTTCCTTGGTGCGCTGGGCGACCAGCATCGTGAAGGTGTTGGCGATGATGAAGATGCCGACGAAGAGCGCGATGCCGGCGAAGACCAGCAGTCCGGTCCGCATGCCCTCCGTGGCTTGTGCGATGGCGTCCGCCTGGTCGTCGGCGAGCTTCTTGCCGGTGACGGCCTCGGTATCGCGCGGCAGGACCTTTTCCAGCCCGGCCTTGAGCGCGGTCTGGGAGGTGCCGGCCGCGGCCTTCACATCGATCTCGTTGAACTCGCCGGGCCTGGCGTAGAGATGCTGTGCGGTGCGGGTGTCGAAGAGGGCGAGGCTGCCGCCCGCCGCGACATTGCCGTCGTCGGTGGTGAAGATGCCGGTGATCTTCTGCTCCAGCAGTGGGCCCTTGACCGAGATGCGCAGAGTGTCGCCGACCTTGTAGCCCGTGCGGTCGGCGGTCTTGGCGTCGAGCGCCATCTCGCCCGCCCGCTGGGGCGCGCGGCCGGACTTCAGCGGGTAGCGGGCGTCCTTGCCGTCAGCGCCCGGGTAGTAGTTGCCGCCGGACGAGGAGAAGCCGTTGCCCACGAGCGAGCCGTCCTTGTCGGGTATGGCGGCGAAACCGCCTATGGAACCCGTGACGGAGGCGGCGCCCGGCACCTTGGCAGCCCGGCCGAGCAGGCCCTGGGTGAGCTTGGGCGCCTCACCGGGCTTGCCCTCGTGCTTGTCCTCCTTGTGCGGCCTGAGGGCGACGTCGATACCGGTGAAGCCCTTCTCGGAGCTCTTCTGGTAGGCGTCGGAGATGGTCGAGGTGAAGACCAGGGTGCCGGACACGAAAGCCACGCCGAGCATCACGGCGAGGACGGTCATCAGCAGCCTGGCTTTGTGCGCGAGCACATTGCGCAGGGCGGTACGAAACATAGGTGAGTCCTGGTTGAGGTCTGCGAGTCGCTGCCCGCCGTCGTCGCCAGGAGATGGGCGGTGGTGACCGAGGGCGGTTGGCTTGTCAGGCGTGGCGAGGTGCTGCCCGCCGTCGTCGCCAGGAGATGAGCGGTGGTGACCGAGGGCGGTTGGCTTGTCGGGTGTGGCGAGGTGCTGCGCGCCGTCGTCGCCGGGAGACGGGCGGTGGTGACCGAGGGCGGTTGGCTTGTCAGGCGTGGCGGAGCCGTTCAGCTGGTGCGGCCCTTGGCGTCGAAGCGCTTCATCCGGTCCAGGACGGCGTCGGCGGTGGGCTGGCGCATCTCGTCGACGATGTGGCCGTCGGCGAGGAAGACGACGCGGTCGGCGTAGGAGGCGGCGACGGGGTCATGGGTGACCATGACGACGGTCTGGCCCAGCTCGCGCACGGAGTTGCGCAGGAAGCCGAGCACCTCGGCGCCGGAACGGGAGTCGAGGTTGCCGGTGGGCTCGTCGGCGAACATGATCTCCGGGCGGCCGGCCAGCGCGCGGGCGACGGCGACGCGCTGCTGCTGGCCGCCGGAGAGCTGGTTGGGGCGGTGCTTGAGCCGCCCGGAGAGGCCGACGGTGTCGACGACCATGTCCAGCCACTTCTGGTCCGGCTTGCGGCCGGCTATGTCCATCGGCAGCGTGATGTTCTCCAGGGCGCTGAGGGTGGGCAGCAGGTTGAACGCCTGGAAGATGAATCCGATCTTGTCCCTGCGGAGCCGGGTGAGCTTCTTGTCGGTGAGGGCGGTCAGTTCGACGTCGCCGATGCGGGCCGAGCCACCGGAGACCGAGTCGAGACCCGCCATGCAGTGCATCAGCGTGGACTTGCCGGAGCCGGAGGGCCCCATGATGGCGGTGAACTCCGCCTGGTGGAATTCGACGGAGACGGCATCCAGGGCCACCACCTGGGTCTCGCCCTGGCCGTAGACCTTGGAGAGATCCGTGGCGCGGGCTGCCACCGCGGCGGTGCGGACGGCGGTCTGGGCGCCGAAGGGGGTGGTGGTCACGGGTGACGCTCCTGCCGGTGATGGTGGATGGGGCGTCATCCATCGTCCTGTCCGAACCCTTCGGCCGGATCAACCCCTGTGCCCGTTCTCGAGGCCCCCCTGGGAGGTACTCCGGGAAGGCCGGGTCATCCTTGGGTAGGACACGGCGCCGGCGGCCCGGGAGTCGAGATTGCGACAATTCCGGGGCGTCCGGGGGGTGAGGTGGTGAACGGGGCGGATCGGCCGCTGGCATGTGCCAATGGCGTCGCCCTTGTGCTGATGTGCCCTCAGTTGCCAATAAAATAAGACAACTTCGGGTCAGCGTTCCGCTGTTTGGGGGGCGCTCCCCGGATAGGCTCATCCTGCTCTTCGCGAGGGGGGGACCGCGCGCGTCCTGCTCGTGCGACCCAAGGGCCCGCCCGGATGGTGGAAAGCAGACACGGCGAGCTTAAACCTCGCTGGCCCTCGGGCCGTGCCGGTTCGAGTCCGGCTCCGGGCACACCCGTTTCCCCCGGGCCGCGGCGTCGGCCAGACCGAAGAGCCGCTTGAGGGCGGCGAAGCCGCCTTCGCGGTCCACCAGCCCGTCGAGGGTGTGCAGGGTGTTCATCCCGACTCCGCTGCCGAAGATGATCGTCGCCAGGGACGGTGCGTCCGGCAGTCCGGGGTTCTCCGCGACCAGCCGTTCCGTATAGCCGGTCCACAGTCGGCGGGTGAGCTGGTAACCCTGTTGGTAGGCGTTCCTGAGCGGTCCCTCGCTCCGCATGGCCTCCGGCAGGACCGTCGCGAAGACCCGGCCGCACGGTGCCTCCATCACCGCCTGGTGGGCGTCCACCAGGAGGTCGAACGAGAGGGGGCCGGTCTCCGGCACCTGTCGGCGGTACTCCTCCGCGGCCGTGCGGAAGGCGTGCTCGATGACGGCGACGATCAGGCCGTCCTTGGAGCCGAAGTGCCAGGCGACCGAACCGCGGCTGATGCCGGCCCGGTCGGCGACGGCCTGCACGGATGCGGCAGGCGGACCGGCCTCGGCGACCAGTCCCGTCGCGGCCTCCAGCAGGCGGCGACGGCTCTCCCGTGCGGACTCCTCGCGACGACCAGACATGGGCGCGATTGTTCCACAGGCCCCACGGCCCGGTCCGGGGCGGCGGATCCGGATCGGTTCGCTCGAGCCCTTGACCTTTCTATGACGTGAGTCCAATGATTGGACCAACGTCCAGTGAATGCGGGTGCATGCACTGCGCGACCCGGCGCGCCCGGCTGTCGCGGGTCCCTCGCGCGGACGTTCTCCGAGCCGCCGATCACCCGAGGGAGACCTCATGCGCCTGATCACATTCGAGCACCTGCACCACCCCGGCCGACGGCGCCTCGGAGCGCTGCTCGACGGGGACACCACCGTCCTCGACCTCACCGCGGCGGCCCCCGCACCGGCGCCCTTCGCCTCCATGCGAGCCCTGATCGACGCGGGGGCCGACGGCCTCGACCGCGCCCGGCAGCTGTGCGAACGTCCCCCCGGGCACGCCCTGTCGGCCCGCGACGGCATCCGGCTCCGCGCGCCGCTGCCGGACCCCGCCCGGCTGCGCGACTGCGGGCTGTTCATCGCCCACCTCGAGGCCGGACTGCGCACCATGGCCCGGCGCCGGGCCGAGGCGGCGGACGACCCGGCCGCCGAGTTCGAACGGCTCATGGCGAGCGGCACGTTCGACCTCGATCCGCTGTTCCGGGAGCGGGTCATGTACTACTCGTCCGACCACTTGTCGGTGAGCGGACCCGAGGACGAGATCCACCCGCCCACGGGAGCGCGGGAACTCGACTACGAGCTGGAGTTCGCGGCCGTCATCGGACGTACCGGCCGGGGCGTACCGAAGGAGTCGGCGCACGAGCACATCTTCGGCTACACGGTCTTCAACGACTGGAGCGCCCGCGACCTGCAACTCCTGCTGATGCGCAGCCGCGTGGGACCCGGCGAGGGCAAGGACTTCGAGGGTGCGAACGGACTCGGCCCCTGCATCGTCACCCCGGACGAGCTCACCGACCCCTACGCCCTCACCATGACCGCCCGCGTCAACGGAGAAGAGTGGTCGCGCGGCAGCACGGCCGAGATGCACCACAGCTTCGAGGACGCCATCGAACAGCTCAGCCGGGACCGGGCCGTACACGCCGGAGAGGTCATCGGCTCCGGCACCGTCTCCACCGGCACCGGCCTCGACCTCGGCAAGCGGCTGAAGGACGGAGACCTGGTCGAGCTGGAGATCGAGGGCATCGGCGTGCTGCGCAACCCGGTCGCCCTCCCCGTGGCCGACGACGAGGCGGGCCGGCCGTGAGCGAGGCGTATGTGCTCGGCGTCGGCCGGACCCCGTACGGCAGATTCCCCGGCCACGCCGTCCACGATCTCGTCCGCACGGCGCTGGCCTCCTGCCTCGCCGACGCCGGGATCCCGGCGTCCGGCGTCGAGGGCGTGTTCTTCTCCAACGCCACCCAGGGAGCCCTGGAGGGGCAGCACCTGATCCGGGGACAGGTGGCGCTGCGCCGCATCGGCGCCGCCCTCGAAGGCATACCGGTCGTCAACGTCGAGAACGCCTGCGCCGGCGGTGCCACGGCACTGCACCTCGCCGCCACCGCCGTACGGGCCGGTGAGCTGGACGTCGCCCTCGCCATCGGCGCCGAGAAGATGTACGGCGCCGACGAACAGCGCACCCGGGAGGGGTTCCTGGGCGGGCTGGACGCCGCCCGCTGGGCGGAGGAACTCGCGGCGCTGCAGGCCGCGGCGGGGGCCGAGCCGGGCGGCCCCGGCCGGCGCTCGGTGTTCATGGACGTCTACGCGGCCCTGGCCACGCACTACCGGCGCCGTCACCCGTCCTGCACCCCCCGGCGGCTCGCCGCCGTCACCGTCAAGAACCGGCGGCACGCCGCTCTCAACCCCAACGCGGCCCACCGCACTCCGCTCACCGTCGACGACGTGCTCGCCGCGCGGCAGATCGTGCCGCCCCTGACGCTTCCCATGTGCGCGCCCATCGGTGACGGCGCGGCAGCCGCCGTCGTCTGCTCGGCGGCGGCGCTGCGCCGCTTCGGCGCCGCCCGTGCCGTACGGATCCGGGCCGGCGTGATCGCCTCCGGCACCGGCCGCGCGCTCGACGACGACACCCGGCAGATCACCCGTCGTGCCTCCGCCACCGCCTATGAGCGGGCCGGGCTCGGCCCGGCGGACATCTCGCTCGCCGAGGTCCATGACGCGACGGCGATCGGTGAGGTGATCCAGCTGGAAGCCCTCGGGCTGGTGCGGGAGGGCGACGGCGCGGGAGCCGCCGAGCGCGGGGAGACGGCGCTGGGCGGCCGGCTCCCGGTGAACACCTCGGGCGGCCTGGAGTGCAACGGCCATCCGATCGGGGCCACCGGAATCGGGCAGGTCCACGAACTCGTCCAGCAGTTGCGCGGTGAGGCCGGCGACCGTCAGGTCCCCGGAGCCCGGATCGGCCTTGCCGAGAACGGCGGCGGGTTTCTGGGAAACGAGGAGGCGGCCGCGGCCGTCGTCATCCTGGAGGCGCCCGGCGGCGCCGGGAGGCAGCCATGAACATCTCGCAGCTGCTGCACCAGGCGGCCGCCCGCACCCCGTTGGCACCGGCAGTGTGCGAGGGCGCCGCCGTACTGCGCGACTACCACGAGCTGGCCGAGCGCGCCCGCGCCATCGGGGACACCCTGTGCCGCGGGTATGGCGCGAGCCCGGGGGACCGGATCGCGCTGGCCATGCACAACACCCCGTACTATCCCGAAATCCTGTTCGGGGCATGGTCGGCGGGGCTCGTGGTGACACCGATGAACGCCCGCCTGCACCCCAAGGAATTCGTCCACCAGATCGAGGACTGTGCGGCCCGGGTGTGCGTGGCGACGGCCGGCCTGGCCGGCCCGCTGCGCGAACAGGATCTCGGCCCGACGGCGCTGGTCGAGGTGACCGAGCTGGTGGACGAGGCGTCGCGGGCGGCGTCCCCGCCACCGGCGGCGGTATCGGCCGGCGATCCCGCGTGGCTCTTCTACACCAGCGGCACGACCGGCCGTCCCAAGGGCGCGATCCTCACCCATGGGAACCTCATGGCCGCCGTGCACAGCGCGCTCGCCGACGCCGGGCCGGGCCTGAACGCCTCCCTGCTGCACATCACGCCCTACTCCCACGCCGGCGGATTCTTCGGGCTGCCCTTCACCGCCCGCGGCCGCGCCCAGGTCTTCCCCCGTGGCGGTGTGGTGGACGCGACAACGCTCGCGGAGGGGCTGCGGGCCTTCGGCCCGGCGTCGTTCTTCGCGGTGCCGACCCTGCTGCGCCGCATGCTCGACCCCGCCCTGCTGCCCGACGAGCTGATCCCGTACGTACACCGCGTCCTCTACGGCGGCGCCCCGATGTACGCCGAGGACCTGAAGCAGGTCATCGCCCGCTTCGGCCCCGAACGCCTCTGGCAGGCGTACGGGCAGGGCGAGTCCCCCGCCACCATCACCTTCCTGCCGCCCGAGGACCACCGCGATGACGACCCGGTGGCCCTCGAGCGCAGGCTGCGGAGCGTGGGGCGGGTGCGTACCGGCGTCGAGCTGCGCGTGGTCGACGAGCGCGGCCGTGCGGTGCCGCCCGGCACCACCGGCGAAGTGACCGTCCGGGGCGGCACCGTGATGGCCGGCTACTGGAACAACCCCGAGGCCACCTCGCTCGCGCTGCGCGACGGCCGGCTGCACACGGGCGACCTCGGGCGGCTCGACGAGCAGGGCTACCTCACCCTCGTCGACCGGGCCAAGGACCTGATCATCGCCGGCGGATCCAACATCTACCCGCGCGAGGTGGAGGAGACCCTGCTGACCCACCCCTCGGTCGCCGAGGCCGCCGTCGTCGGCGCCCCCGACCCCGAGTGGGGGGAACTCCCGGTCGCCTTCATCGTTCTCGCGGACGGGCACACCGCCTCGGCCGCCGGCCTCGAAGACCACTGCCTGGAACTGATGGCGCGCTACAAGCGGCCGCGCCGCTTCACCTTTGTGGCCGCACTGCCCAAGAACTCCTACGGAAAGGTGCTCAAGACCGAACTGCGCGCCCTGCTCGCCGAACCCTCCCCGCCCGAGTGAGCCCGAGAAGATCCCGAGTGAGCCCGAGTAAGCCCGAGAAGATCTCGGAGAAAACGAGCCGCACCATGAGCCGCATCATCGACCTCACCTCCCCCATCGACCCCCGTGACCTCCAGTACATTCCCGAAGGCATGCCCGAGCTGGCCTATGTGGTCGCCCCCAGAGTCGACTTCCGCTCCCACGAGGGCTGGGGCACCGATTTCATGACCACCACCTTCGGCTGCAAGCCCGAAGACCTCCCGGGCGGCGAAGGCTGCGCGGCCGAGGTCCTGCACGAGATCAGCACCCACTGCGGTACGCACATCGACGCACCCCTGCACAGCGGACGCCGGTCCGGGGGCAGCCCGGCGCGCACCATCAGCGACTTCGCCCTGGACGAGCTGGTGCGCCCCGGCATGGTCCTCGACGTGCGGCCCTGGGCGACCCCGGGGGAGGCGATCCCGGTCGAGGCCCTGGCCCGGGCGATCGAAGCCACCGGGCAGGACGTCGAGGACGGATCCGCGGTGCTCATCCGGACCGGCCAGGAGCGATACTCCCTGAGCGACCCGGAGTACTTCGGCTACCCGGGGATGTCCCGCGAGGGCACCCTCTTCCTCATCGAACGCGGCGCATCGATCCTGGGCACGGACGCCGTGGGCTGGGACCGGCCGATCCCCCTCATGGTCAAGGCGTACCAGGAGACCGGTGACCCCGGGCACATCTGGGACGGCCACTATGCGATCCAGGACAAGGAGGCACTGATCGTCCAGCAGCTGGTGAACCTCGGCGCCCTTCCGCCCACCGGCTTCACCGCCGGGTTCTTCCCGTTGCGACTGGTCGGAATGAGCGCGGCTCCGGCCCGTGTTGTCGCCTTCGTGGACGGCGGGGAGTAGCGGCGGCCCGACGGAGCATCGCTTCGGCGGCCGCCTCCGGCTCTCGTGTCCCGGGCGGAACCGAATGCCATCGGATAGCGTTCTCCGATGGGGGTACCCGGACCAAAAGATCGTCCCAAAGCACGAGAGCCATTCCTTTGCCTACCCATTACCCTGGTCGGCAAGGCCGCGCAGGGTGGCCATGGAGGAGTGAAATGAGGAGCAGGAACCCGGTCTTCTCGCGACGGGGGTTCACTCCCGGCAGCGGCTACGCGGGCTTCAACGCGGCGCCGCAGCCCGGGTACGCGACCCAGGGCAACCCGTACGCGCAGCCGACCAACCCTTACGCCCAGGGCACGCCCGACCTCCAGTACGGCATGCCCCAGGCCCCGGCGCGCTCGGGCGCCATGACGATGGACGACGTCGTCACCCGCACCGGCATCACGCTGGGCCTGGTGGTCCTCGCGGCCGCGGGCGCCTGGGCGGCCAAGCTCCCGGTGGGGGTCGCCGTCGGCGCCGGTCTGGTGGCGTTCGTACTGGCCATGATCCAGGCGTTCAAGGCCAGGCCGGCCCCCGCGCTGATCCTGGGGTACGCGGTCTTCGAGGGGCTCTTCCTCGGCGTGCTCAGCCAGGTGTTCAACGAGCGCGCCTCGGGTGCCCCGATGCAGGCGGTGCTCGGCACCATGGCCGTCTTCGCCGGCACGCTGATCGCCTACAAGACCCGCCTCATCCGGGTCGACCGGCGCTTTGTCGGCTTTGTGAACGCCGCCGCGCTCGGCTTCCTGCTGCTGATGATGGTCAACGGGCTGTTCGCCGTCTTCGGCGGCGGTGCCGGCCTGGGCTTCCGCAGCGGCGGGCTCGGCATCCTCTTCGGCGTCATCGGCGTGGTGCTCGGCGCGGCCTACCTGGCGATGGACTTCAAGCAGGTCGAGGACGGCATCCGGTACGGCGCCCCGCGCGAGGAGTCCTGGCTGGCGGCGTTCGGCCTGACGCTCTCGCTGGTGTGGATCTACACCGAGCTGCTCCGGATCATCGCGATCCTGAACAACGACTAGCCGCACCGCGGCGGACACCGGGCAGGGCCCGGGAAGGCATCGCCTTCCCGGGCCCTGCCCTTTCGGGGCGCACCGGCTACCGGAACTTGCGCGCGGCCCGACGCAGGTCGTACTCGTGGACGATCGCCTTGGCATGGCCGTAAGCGAGGCCGTGTTCTCCGCGCAGCCAGCTGACCTTCTCCTCGAACCGGGAGAGAGCGGGACCTTCGTCGACCGTGCGCAGCCATTCGGCGACTTCACGGCCGGTGCAGTGCGGGATTCGGGAGAGCAGGTTCCGGTGGGTCTCGTCGGAGATGACGTGGGACATCGGCGCCTCCGGACGCGTCGAATGATGGTCCTTCATGTCACCGTGCCTGAGTGTTCAGACATTGGCAACAGTCGGTGGGCGGCGCATACCCTCGGGGGCGTGGATGATGTGACGCCTCTGCTGGCCGCCGTGGACACCTTCGCCGACCGTTTGCGGGCCCTGCCGCAGTCCCGTCTGAGCCGCGGCGCGGCCGCGGAAGCACTGGCCCTGGCCAGGGAGTTGGCCGCGTGGGCCCAGCGGATCGAGGAGCCCGGGGCGGTGGTGCCGAGGGAGATGCCGGAGGCGGGGATGTTCGCCGTGGCCGATCAAGTGGCCGTGGCCGGGCACGACTTGGCCGAGGCGCTGGCCGCCGGGGGCGGTGCGGAAGGCGGTGCGGCCGAGGCCGTGCGGCTGATCGACGCCGCGGCGCGCCGGTGCGGGATGTGACGGGTCAGAGCGACGCGATGACCCGGTCCGCGAGGACATAGACCTTGCCCGTCGCGCAGCCGAAGGTCAGGGCGTAGGCGCCGGCCACCCCGGAGCCGCCCAGCAGCACCGGGGCGTCACCGGCGCGCAGCGCGTCCACCAGGCTCTCGGCGGTCTCGCGGTGGCCGGGGGTCAGGCAGATGGTGGTGCCGTCGGCGAAGACATAGACGTCCAGGGTGCCGAGCGGCCCGGGCCGCACATCGGCCAGCGGGGTGCGGGCCTCGGTGAGTTCGGCGAGGCGCTCCAGGGTGCGCTCGTGGTCGCCCGTGCTGCCGGACGGCGAGAAGTCGGGGTGCGAGGGGTGGCGGCGGCGGGCCGCGGCCAGCTCGGCGCTCTCCGGGGCCTCCGGGAAGGCCTCGGCCTCCGGCTCGAGGGGCGGCAGTGCGTCCAGGCCGGGCAGGCCGGTGAGCCCGGAGAGCAACGAGGGGGTGTCGGCGGGGTTGTTCAGGTCCCGGGCCTCCTGCGCGGCCCAGAAGGCGCGTGCCTCGGCCAGCTCCCGCTCGCGCTCCTCGGCGAGCGCATCGGCGACGGCCGCCCGTATCTCGGCGACGGGCGCGGTACGGGCGGCCGGCACCGCCGCGCGGCCGTCCTCCCCGTCGTGGTCCGGCTGCCCGTCGTGGTCCGCGGCACCGGCGAGGCGTGCGGTGGCGGCCGCCAGGTCGGCGCGCAGCGCCCCGATCTGCCGGCGCAACCCGCGGGTGACGTACAGCGCGGCGGCTCCCGCGGCGGTGGCGGTGGCAGCGGCCAGCAGCAGGGCAAGGGACATGGCGCTCACTGACGTACTCCCGGTTGCTATGGATCCCCCGAATTCCTACCTCAGCTTGGCGGGTGCTGCCGCGGCCCCACAGTGCAAAACGTCATGAACCGGGCAGGACTTAAGGCCCGGAGGTTCCCCTTTCAACATATCTGACCTGGGGAAACGAATCTCCCCCGGGACGTTGGTCACATCCTGGGGGAGATTCGGTCACGGACGGGTCGTACCTGGCTCAGCCGGTTGTACCTAGCTCAGCCGCTCGATCACCATGGCCATGCCCTGGCCGCCGCCCACGCACATGGTCTCCAGGGCGAACTGCTTGTCGTGGAACTGCAGCGAGTTGATCAGCGTGCCGGTGATCCGGGCGCCGGTCATGCCGAAGGGGTGGCCCACGGCGATGGCGCCGCCGTTGACGTTCAGCTTGTCGATGTCGATGCCCAGGTCCCGGTAGGAGGGGATGACCTGGGCGGCGAACGCCTCGTTGATCTCGACCAGGTCGATGTCGTCGATCGTCAGCCCGGCCCGCCGCAGCGCCTGCTTGCTGGCCTCGACCGGCCCGTACCCCATGATCTCGGGGGACAGTGCCGACACCCCGGTGGAGACGATCCGGGCGAGCGGGGTCAGGCCCAGCTCACGGGCCTTGGTGTCGGACATGATCACCACGGCGGCGGCGCCGTCGTTGAGCGGACAGCAGTTGCCCGGCGTGACCAGGCCGTCCGGGCGGAAGGAGGGCTTGAGGGCGCGGACGCCCTCCATGGTCACGCCCGCGCGCGGGCCGTCGTCCTTGGCAACGACCGTGCCGTCCGGGGTGGTGACCGGGGTGATCTCGCGCTCCCAGAAGCCCTTCGCGATCGCCGCCTCGGCGAGGTTCTGCGAGCGGACGCCGAACTCGTCCATCTCCTGGCGGGTGATGCCCTTGAGCCGGGCCAGGTTCTCCGCGGTCTGGCCCATCGCGATGTATGCGTCCGGGACCAGGCCGTCCTCGCGCGGGTCGTGCCAGCCCTCGCCGCCCTGCTCGGCGCGGGTGGCGGTACGGGCCTCGGCCTCGGCGAACAGCGGGTTGTGGGTGCCGGGCAGGCCGTCGGAGGTGCCGTTGACGGAGCGGGAGACCATCTCGACGCCCGCCGAGACGAAGATGTCGCCCTCGCCCGCCTTGATGGCGTGCAGGGCCATCCGCGAGGTCTGCAGGGAGGAGGCGCAGTAGCGGGTGACGGTGGTGGCGGACAGGTGGTCCATGCCCATCTGCACGGCCACGATGCGGGCCAGGTTGTGGCCCTGCTCGCCGCCCGGGAGGCCGCAGCCGAGCATCAGGTCGTCGATGTCGCGCGGGTCCAGCGCGGGGATCTTGGCGAGGGCGGCCTGGATGATGGTGGCGGTCAGGTCGTCCGGGCGGAGTTCCTTCAGCGAGCCCTTGAACGCGCGGCCGATGGGGGAGCGGGCGGTAGAGACGATCACGGCTTCGGGCATCACGGCTCCAGGAGATTCGCAGCGCGGGCAGGACTCCCGGTGAAGTTACCCGTGCGTAAGGGCGGGGTCACGGGGGTCGCCCTGTGATGCGGGACTCCTTTTCAATGTCCCGCTTCAATGTCCCGCGGCTTTTCAACGCCCCGCCCTGCTTTCAGTGTCCTCCTCGGTGTCCCGCCGCTGTTCACTGCCCCGCCGCGCCCTCGCCCTCGGCGGCCGCGGGGCGCAGCGCGTGCCAGAGATGGCGCGGGGTGGCCTCCGCGTGGGTGGGCAGGTGGCGGCGCCTGCGGTGCTTGAGCAGTGCCCAGCGGCCGCGCGCGGCCGTCACCTCGGTGCCGCCCTCGGCCGCCGCCTCGGCGGCGGCGCGGGCCACCGGAAGGATTCCCTCGCGCCGGGCGGCGTCCGGCCGCTCCTCCTCCGCGGGCCACAGCCCGAGCGCCGCGCACAGCGTCGGCAGTACGGCCATGGCGGCGGTGGCGTACCCCTCCGCCGAGGGGTGGTAGTTGTCCGGGCCGAACAGCTCGCGCGGGTTGGCCGCGAACTCCGGGCCCAGCAGATCGCCGAGCGAGACCGTCCGGCCGCCCGCCCCGAGCACCCCTATGGTCTGCGCGGCCGCCAGCTGGCGGCTCAGCTTCCGGGCCAGCCAGCGCAGCGGCTGGTACACCGGCTCGATGGTGCCCAGGTCGGGACAGGTGCCCACCACCACTTCGCAGCCCGCGTCGCGCAGTCTGCGCACCGCCTCCGCCAGCAGCCGCACCGACCGGGCGGCCGGCACCCGGTGGGTGACGTCATTGGCGCCGATCATGATCACGCAGACGTCCGGGGTCCGCTCCGGGTCGGCGAGGACCAGCGTCACCTGCCGCTCCAGGTCGTAGGACTGTGCCCCGGACAGCGCCACGATGCGCAGCTCGACCGGCCGCTCGGCGACCGCCGCGAGCCCCGAGGCGAGCAGTGCGCCGGGCGTCTGCCGGGGGCGGTGCACGCCCTTCCCGGCGGCCGTGGAGTCGCCCAGCATGCCCAGCACCAGCGGTTCGCGTCCCAGCCCGTGCACAAATGCCGACCCATAGCGGCCGTCGGCGTGCGGCGGGGTGTCGTTGTTCCCGCCGACGTTCCGTTTGGCCAGTGCCACCTCGGTGAGCAGCAGCCCCAGGGCCGCCCCGCCCAGCAGGCCGACCCCGCCGCCCCCGTATGCCGCCGCCGCCGCGATCCGGCGCGCGGTCCTTGCCCTCGACATGGACATCCGGCGGGTCTCCTCCCGCTCCGTGAATCCCGGCTCTGTGAATCCCGGCTCTGTGAATCCCGGCTCCGCAAACGATTGCCTGAGAGCTAGTTGCCCCCGGTGCGGCCGACCGCAACGCAGGGTTAGTGCACTCAGCCGCCGAATGGGCCGAATAGGCTGGTTGTACGGGCCTGCGACGACGGCAGGCCCCCTGACCGCGGAGATCACCGTGCAGTATCACGATTCGATGCTTGAGCTCATTGGCAACACCCCGCTCGTGAAGCTCAACAGCGTGACCGAAGGCATCCAGGCCACCGTGCTGGCCAAGGTCGAGTACTTCAACCCCGGCGGTTCGGTGAAGGACCGCATCGCCGTGCGGATGATCGAGGCCGCGGAGAAGTCCGGCGAGCTCAAGCCCGGCGGCACGATCGTCGAGCCGACGTCCGGCAACACCGGCGTGGGTCTGGCGATGGTGGCCCAGCAGAAGGGCTACAAGTGCGTCTTCGTGTGCCCGGACAAGGTGTCCCAGGACAAGATCAATGTGCTGCGGGCCTATGGCGCCGAGGTGGTGGTCTGCCCGACCGCGGTCGACCCGGAGCACCCGGACTCCTACTACAACGTCTCCGACCGCCTCGTCCGCGAGATCCCCAACGCCTGGAAGCCGGACCAGTACAGCAACCGGAACAATCCGCTGTCGCACTACCACTCCACCGGCCCGGAGATCTGGCAGCAGACCGAGGGCAGGATCACTCACTTTGTGGCGGGCGTCGGCACCGGCGGCACCATCAGCGGCACCGGCCGCTATCTGAAGGAGATCAGCGACGGCCGGGTCAAGGTGGTCGGCTCGGACCCCGAGGGCTCCGTCTACAGCGGCGGCTCGGGCCGCCCGTACCTGATCGAGGGCGTCGGCGAGGACTTCTGGCCGACCGCCTACGACGGCACGGTGACCGACGAGATCATCGCGGTCTCCGACAAGGACGCCTTCCAGATGACCCGCCGTCTCGCCCGCGAGGAGGGCCTGCTGGTCGGCGGCTCCTGCGGGATGGCGGTGGTCAGCGCGCTGCGGCTGGCCGAGCGGCTGGGCCCGGACGACGTCGTGGTGGTGCTGCTGCCGGACAGCGGCCGCGGCTATCTGAGCAAGATCTTCAACGATGAGTGGATGGCGGACTACGGCTTCCTGGAGGAGGCCGGCGACGACGCCCGGGTCGGCGATGTGCTGCGGCGCAAGGCCGGCGACCTGCCCTCGCTGGTGCATATGCACCCCGAGGAGACGGTCGGTGAGGCGATCGAGGTGCTGCGCGAGTACGGCGTCTCGCAGATGCCCATCGTCAAGCCGGGCGCGGGCCACCCCGATGTGATGGCCGCCGAGGTCATCGGCTCGGTGGTCGAACGGGAGCTGCTGGACGCCCTGTTCACCCAGCGCGCCTCGCTCTCCGACCCGCTGGAGAAGCACATGTGCCCGCCGCTGCCACAGGTCGGCTCCGGTGAGCCGGTGGCGGACCTGATGGCGGTACTCGGCGCGGCGGACGCGGCGATCGTGCTGGTGGAGGGCAAGCCGATGGGTGTGGTGAGCCGTCAGGACCTGCTGGCCTTCCTGGCCGAGGGCAATGGCGCCAAGTAGTCGGCACGTTTGGTGAGAGGTGCACCTGTGAAAGGTGTGCCTGTAAAAGGTGCGTATGTGTCACGTGGCGGCAGCACGGACTTAACAAGGGTCCGGCATAGTGAGGTGGTGCCGGGAGGGCGGGACGACCGTCCGGTCCGGCACCACCGGCGACGGCAGGACCTCCGGAGCGGCTCCCGGGATTCCACGGCCGTCCGGACGCGGAGTTCCGGGCTCGCCCGGCCCGTGTCCCTCGCGGGGACCGCTGTCGTCCCGACCCCGGCCCAGGCCGGGGTGCGGCGGCCCCCGCGCGCCACGCCTTGCCGGTGCGCCCGGTCAGTCGTCGGACGGCCGGTACTTCCGGGCCCGGGGGAGCCGCCCGAACGCCTGCACGGCGTTGACGCCCACGATCCCCGCCCAGGTCACCAGCAGCCCCGACAGGCCCCCCATGTGCCCGCCGATGGCGGACAGCGGAATGGCCAGCACCATCGAGACCGCGGCGAAGCCGAACCGCTCGCCGAAGGTGCCGAACTCCAGCTCTCCCCGCGGCCGTTCACCGCCCCGCGCGGTCGTCATCTGCTGCTCGGCCAGCTGGCGGCGCACCCGCCGGTCCGCCGTGGTGTCGAGTTTCCGCTCCACCTTCTCGAGGAAGGATTCGACGAGTTCCGCCTCGTACTCGGCCCCCAGCTCCTTGCGGGTCTGCAGGGTCGCGTCGAGTTCCTTCTTGAGGTCTTGGTCGTGGGCCGTCATGCCCACAACGGTACGGTCGCCGCAGGCCCCGCGTCGCTGGGGCTAGCACCCGTATCCGCAGTGGGGCGCCCCCTCGGCCGCCGAGGGCCCCGTGGAAGGAGAGCAGCCGATGACCTCAGCCCTGCTGTCGTCCCTCACCGGTCCCGGTGCGGACGACCGGCCGGACGCCCTCACGATCGCCGGGCGGTCCTGCTCGCGCGAGGAGCTGCTCGGCGCCGCCGGCGCGGTCGCCCGCCGGATCGCCGGGGCGGCCTCGGTGGCCGTGCACGCCGAGCCGTCGCTGGAGACGGTTGCCGTGGTGGTGGGCGGGCTGCTCGCCGGGGTGCCGGTGGTGCCGCTGCCGCCGGACGCGGGGCCTGCCGAACGCGCCCACATCCTGCGGGACTCGGGCGCCGGGCCGGTCCTCGGCGGCGCCGGGGGGATCCCGGTCGACCTCGCGGAACGGGCGGACTTCGCCGCCCGGGACGCCACCCCGGAGGCGACCGCCCTGATCCTCTACACCTCCGGCACCACCGGGGCGCCCAAGGGGGCACTGATACCGCACGGCGCCCTCGCGGCCGGACTGGACGGCCTGGCCGAGGCCTGGCAGTGGACCGCCGAGGACACCCTGGTGCACGGGCTGCCGCTGTTCCATGTCCATGGCCTGGTGCTGGGCGTGCTGGGCGCGCTGCGCACCGGGAGCCGGCTGGTGCACACCGGGCGGCCGACCCCGCAGGCCTACGCGGCGGCGGGCGGCAGCCTGTACTTCGGGGTGCCGACCGTATGGACCCGCATCACCCGCGACCCGTCCGCGGCCCGGCGGCTGAGCGGGGCGCGGCTGCTGGTCTCCGGGAGCGCCGCGCTGCCCGCGCCCGTCTTCCGCGACCTGGAGGCGCTCACCGGGCAGCGGCCCGTGGAGCGCTATGGCATGACCGAGACGCTGATCACCGTCTCGGCCCGGGCCGGCGGCAAGCGCGTCCCGGGCGCCGTCGGGCTGCCGCTGCGCGGCGTGCGCACCCGGCTCGCCGCCCAAGGCGAGGGCGGCATCGGGGAGTTGGAGGTGTCCGGGCCGACGCTCTTCACCGGCTACCTGGGCCGCCCGGAGGCGACGGCGGACGCGCACACCGCCGACGGCTGGTTCCGCACCGGCGACATCGCGGCCATCGAACCGGATGGCACCCACCGCATCGTCGGCCGGGCCTCCACCGACCTGATCAAGTCCGGCGGTTACCGCATCGGCGCCGGCGAGGTGGAGAACGCGCTGCTGGACCACCCGGCGGTGAGCGAGGCGGCCGTCATCGGGGTGCCGCACGACGACCTGGGGCAGGAGATCGTCGCCTATGTGGTGGCCGAGGGAGTGAGCGAGCAGGCGCTGATCGACTTTGTCGCCCGGGAGTTGTCCGGGCACAAGCGGCCGCGCCGGGTCCGCTTCCTTGACGCATTGCCGCGCAATGCGATGGGCAAGCCGCAGAAGAAGCTGCTGCCGCCGGCGTAGGCACCCGCCCCGGCCCTGCATAATTCCATGCAGGGTTAGGGAGTCATGAATGATGAACCACGATCACCGGGAGAGCAGATGAGCGAGACCGGCGGCGAACCGGAAACCACCGCACGGTTGCAGAAGCTCTTCGAAGGGCACCGGCTGACGCCCACCCAGCGCCGCATCGCGCACTGCATGGTGCGCCGCGCCGCCGACGCGCCCTTCCTCTCCAGCGTGGAACTCGCCGAACTCGCCGGAGTCAGCCAGCCGTCGGTGACCCGGTTCGCGGTCGCCCTGGGCTTCGACGGCTACCCGGCGCTGCGCCGTCATCTGCGCGAGGTGGCCCCGGCCGCGCCGGAGCCCGGCGACAGCTCGCTCAACGCCTACCAGCAGGCGGTCCACGCGGAGATCGACAACCTCCGCCACCTCGCCTCGCTGCTCGCCGACCCGGCCCCGGTCGCCCGGGCCGGCCGGCTGCTGGCCGCCTCCCGCCCGCTGCCCGTGCTCGGCCTGCGCGCCGCCACCGCCCAGGCCGCCGGCTTCGCCTACTTCGCCCGCAAGGTCCACCCGGATGTCCGGCTCCTCGACGAGGGCGGCAGTCTGCTGGCCGACCGCATCGACGCGGCCGTCCGCGCCGGGGCGAGCACGCTGCTGTGCTTCGCGCTGCCGCGCCACCCGCGCGAGGTCCTCGAGGCGCTGGAGTATGCACGCGGCAGCGGCCTGACCGTCGTCACCGTCGCCGACTCCACCTTCGCGCCGGTGGCCCGGCACAGCGACCTGCTGCTGCCCGCCGCGGTCGGCACCGGCCTGGCCTTCGACACCGCCTGTGCGCCGATGCTGCTGGGGCGGGTGCTGTTGGAGGCGATGTGCGACGCACTGCCGGACGCTCAGGCGCGGCTGGAGGAGTTCGACGCAAAGGCGGTGGCCCGCTCCTTGTTCGTGGAGTGAGCGGAGTGAGTGAAGTGGGCGGGGTCAGTGAAGTGAGGGGAAGACGCGGAATGATCCACGGCGCCCCCGGCCCCCAGGGCGCTCAGCAGCCCGGTCAGGGTCAGCGCCCCCGCCGCGACGATCGCCCGCCGCCTCAGCCCACGCTCCTTCGAAGCCATCTCCGGTTCCCTCCGCTCGACCGCTGCGCCGGACAGTAAGAGGCGATCCGCCCCCGCCGCGTCACACCCGGGAGCCAACTCGCCCGTGATACCGGGGTATGAATCCGGAAGGGCACGCTCACCGGGCGTCGACGCGCTTCTCAGGACCTCCTCAGATTCGCCCGCTAGCGTGCGGATGAACTCGAGTCGGGAGGTGTGAGGTGGGACGCGGAGCATATGCGCTGGCCCGGGTGGCGGTGATCGTCCGGGCCCCGGCAAGACCACTGTGGTGGCTGGGCGTACTGGCCGCGGGCAGCGGCCTGCTGGTGCCGGGGCTCACCGGGCGGCGCATCGGAGTGCTCGCCGGGGCGGCGCTGTTCATCGTCACGGCGGGCGTGACCTTCGCGGTGCGCCGCGGGCGGTACGCGGAGCTGGCCCGGGCGGCGTCCCGGGCGGGCCGGTCGGCGATCCTCCAGGACCGCGCGGTGACCGCACGGAACTGGCGGCGCGGGCGCCGCTGGTGGCTCGCCCTGGGCCTGCTGGCCGCCGTCGGCTCCTCGTTCGCGGCACCGGCCGCGGGCGGGCTGGCCCTGGCCGGGCTCGGTGCGGGCCGGTGGGCGAAGGCGCTGTGGCTGGGCGGGCTGGAACGCCGGACGGGCGCACTGCTGTGGGTCCGCACCGAGTGGGTGCTGGCCGGACCCGCCGCCAGGACCGTACCCGGCTATCTGACCACCGGCCTCGCCGCCGGCGACGCCGCCCCCGGCGGAGCCCGCCGCCGGGCCACCACGACGGCGGCGCGCACGCAGGTCAGCGCAGCGCGCTGAGGGACGCCAGATGCGCGGCACCGCTCTCGGCGACCAGCTCCCCGAGGGTCTGCGGGCTGCGCACCGGCGCGAACCGCACCCCCTGCCGGTGCTCCGCATAGCCGTAAACCCCCGGGCGGGGCAGCGAGTTGTAGGCATAGTGGTTGGAGAAGTAGTACGCGCCGGTGTCCAGCAGTGCCACGTGATCGCCCGCCTCCAGGGCCGGCAACGGCCGCTCCACCGCGACCAGATCCCCCGCGAAGCAACACGGCCCCGCCACGTCCTGCGCCACCGGGGCGCCCCGCTTGGGCCGCCCCCGCCCGTCGTACGCGGCCACCCGCAGCGGCCAGGAACCGGGAGCGAAGACGGTACGGGTCGCGACCTGCGCGCCCGCATGGGTCACCGCGATCCGGCGCCCCCCGGCCGACTTGGCGTACTCCACCCGGGCCAGCACCACCCCGCTCTTGGCCAGCAGCGACCTGCCGAACTCGGTGATCAGGCGGTACCGTCCGTCGAAGAGCCCCGGCACGGTGGCGGCGAGCAGCCGGGCGTAGTCCCGGAAGGCCGGAGTGACCTCGTCGGACGCGAAGTTGACGGGCAGGCCGCCGCCGATGTCCACGGTGTCGATCTGCCGCCGTCCGGCGAACTCATTGATCTCCTCGGCCAGTTCATAGGTGATCCGCACCCCCTCCGCCAGCAGCTCCAGCGGGCAGCCCTGGGACCCGGTGTGCGCATGCAGCCGGGTCAGCCACGGCCGCTCGGCACAGGCCCGCACCAGCCAGCCGCGCGCCCCCTCGTCGCGCAGCGCCACCCCGAACTTCGATGTCCCGGTGGCCGTGGACAGCGCCCCGATGCTGCCGCCGCCGATCTGCGGATTGACCCGCACGCCCAGCGCCGAGGACGGCCGCTCACCGATGAGCGCGTCCAGCCGGGCCAGCTCCTCCCGGCTGTCGGCGTTCACCGCCACGCCGAGCGCCAGCGCCTCGCGCAGCTCCGCGCCGGTCTTGGCGGGCGAGTCCAGCACGATGCGCTCGGCCGGCACCCCGGCGGCCCGGGCCAGCGCCAGCTCGCCCGGGCTGGCCACCTCACAGCCCAGCCCCTCGTCGGCGAGCAGCCGCAACACCGGCACCAGGGAAGCGGCCTTCACCGCGAAGGTGTGCAGCACCTCGCCCTCCCGGGTGCCGACTTCGGCGAACGCCTCGCGCAAGGCGGTGGCGGCGGCCCGGATCCCGGCCACGTCCAGCAGCCCGGCGACCGGCTCGCCCGCCCCGACCAGACCCTGCTCCACCGCCGCCCGGACGGCGGCGTCCCGTGTGTTCTGTGTGCGGCTCATGCGCCCACTTCACCACCGCGGGGGCGCTGCTGCCATGGGATCGCACATCCGGGCGGCCCGACGGCTGCTGCCGACGAAGCTGTTGACTAGGGCTATTCATCGCCGCAAGATGTGCAGTGTTCTATTCATTCCCAGGTTGTCCCCAGGGAGGCAGGGCCCATGTCAGGACCGCGACCCGTGCGAGCACCGCGAGGTACCGAGCTGAGCGCCCGGGGGTGGCAGCAGGAAGCCGCGCTGCGGATGCTGCAGAACAACCTGGACCCCGAGGTCGCCGAGCACCCCGACAAGCTGGTCGTCTACGGCGGCACGGGCAAGGCGGCCCGCGACTGGCGTTCCTTCGACGCCATGGTCCGCACCCTGCGGACGCTCAAGCAGGACGAGACCATGCTGGTGCAGTCCGGCCGCCCGGTCGGTGTGATGCAGACGCATGAGTGGGCCCCGCGCGTCCTCATCGCCAACTCCAACCTGGTCGGCGACTGGGCCAACTGGGAGGAGTTCCGCCGCCTGGAGGCCCTCGGCCTCACCATGTACGGCCAGATGACGGCCGGTTCCTGGATCTACATCGGTACCCAGGGCATCCTCCAGGGCACCTATGAGACCTTCGCGGCCGTCGCCGCGAAAAGGTTCGGTGGCACGCTGGCCGGGACGATCACCCTCACCGCCGGGCTCGGCGGCATGGGCGGCGCCCAGCCGCTGGCCGTCACCATGAACGACGGCGTCGCGATCTGCATCGACTGCGACCCGCGTGCCATCGAGCGCCGCATCGAGCACCGCTACCTGGATGTGCGCGCCGACTCCCTCGACCATGCCCTCCGGCTGGCGACGGAGGCGCGGGACGCCCGCCGCCCGCTGTCCATCGGCGTCCTCGGCAACGCGGCCGAACTCGTCCCGCAGCTGCTGGCGATGAACGCCCCCATCGACATCGTCACCGACCAGAC
Source organism: Streptomyces xingningensis (assembly GCF_054957865.1). NCBI lineage: Bacteria > Bacillati > Actinomycetota > Actinomycetes > Kitasatosporales > Streptomycetaceae > Streptomyces > Streptomyces xingningensis. The sequence goes on along the minus strand of NZ_JBDJPF010000008.1, from coordinate 33,114 downwards.
CAGCGCCCACGACCCGCTGGCCTACCTCCCGCTGGGCGTCGACTTCGACGAGATGGCCGGCTATGCGGCCGAGAAGCCCGCCGACTTCACGCACCGCGCACGGGAGTCCATGGCCCGGCACGTCGAGGCCATGGTCGGCTTCCAGGACGCGGGCGCCGAGGTCTTCGACTACGGGAACTCGATCCGCGGTGAGGCCCAACTGGCGGGCTACGACCGGGCGTTCGCCTTCCCCGGCTTTGTCCCCGCCTATATCCGCCCGCTGTTCTGCGAGGGCAAGGGCCCCTTCCGCTGGGCCGCCCTGTCCGGCGACCCCAAGGACATCGCGGCGACCGACCGGGCGATCCTCGACCTCTTCCCGGAGAACGAATCCCTGGCGCGCTGGATCAAGCTGGCCGGTGAGCGCGTCCACTTCCAGGGCCTGCCGGCCCGCATCTGCTGGCTCGGCCAGGGCGAGCGTGACCGCGCGGGCGAGCGCTTCAACGACATGGTGGCGAGCGGCGAGTTGTCCGCGCCCGTGGTCATCGGCCGCGACCACCTCGACTGCGGCTCCGTCGCCTCCCCGTACCGGGAGACCGAGGCCATGCTGGACGGCTCGGACGCGATCGCGGACTGGCCGCTGCTGAACGCGATGGTGAATGTCGCATCCGGCGCCTCATGGGTCTCCATCCACCACGGTGGCGGGGTGGGGATGGGCCGCTCCATCCACGCGGGCCAGGTGACGGTGGCCGACGGCACGGCGCTCGCGGGTGAGAAGATCCGCCGGGTGCTGACCAACGACCCCGGGATGGGCGTCATCCGGCATGTGGACGCGGGCTACGACATCGCCGAGTCGGTGGCCGCCGAGCGCGGGGTCCGCATCCCGATGCGCGAAGGTGATTCGGCGTGACCCGGGAAGCCGCCGTGGCCGTCGGCCCGTCCTTCCACGAGATGTGGCGTGACCTCGCGCCCATCGGCCGCGACGCGGCCACCAGCGGATACCGCCGCTTCGCCTGGACCGGCGCCGACGCCGACTGCCGGGAATGGTTCAAGGCCCAGGCCACCGCACGCGGCCTCACCTACGAGCAGGACCGCAACGGCAACCAGTGGGCCTGGCTGGGCGACCCGGCCGCCGACAATGCCGTCGTCACCGGATCGCACCTCGACTCCGTCCCCGACGGCGGCGCCTTCGACGGCCCCCTCGGCGTGGTGTCCTCCTTCGCCGCCCTCGACGAACTCCGCGCCCGCGGTGCACGCCCCACCCGCCCCCTCGCCATCGTCAACTTCGGCGACGAGGAAGGCGCCCGCTTCGGCCTCGCCTGCGTCGGCTCGCGCCTGACCGCCGGGCAACTGACCATGGACAAGGCCCACACGCTCCGCGACGCCGACGGGATCACCCTCCCGCAGGCCATGGAACGCGCCGGGTACGACCCGGAGACCATCGGCCCCGACCCCGAACGCCTCGCCCGCATCGGTGCGTTCGTAGAGCTGCACATCGAGCAGGGCCGGGCCCTGGCCGCCCTGTCCGACAGCGGCTCCGCCGCGGGTCCACACGCAGTGGGCGTCGCCTCCGCGATCTGGCCGCACGGCCGCTGGCGCTTCGACTTCCACGGCGAGGCCAACCATGCGGGCACCACCCGCATCGAGGACCGCCGCGACCCCATGCTCACCTACGCCAACACCGTGCTGGCCGCCCGCAAGAAGGCCCGTCTCGCCGGTGCCCTGGCCACCTTCGGCAAGGTCGGCGTCGAGCCCAATGGGGTCAACGCCATCGCCTCTCTCGTCCGCGGCTGGCTGGACTCCCGCGCCGCCGACGAGGCGACCCTCGCCGAGGTCGTCGCCGCCATCGAACAGGCCGCGGTCGAGCGCGGCGAGCGCGACGGCGTGGACGTCCGGGTCACCCGGGAGTCCTTCACCCCGGTCGTCGAGTTCGCCCACGGCCTGCGCGACGAGCTCGCCGAACTCCTCGGCGGCGCACCGGTCCTGCCCACGGGCGCGGGCCACGACGCCGGTATCCTGTCGGGCGTCATTCCCACGGCCATGCTCTTCGTCCGCAACCCCACCGGCGTCTCCCACTCACCCGCCGAGACGGCATCCGAGGACGACTGCCTGGCCGGAGTGACCGCACTCGCCGACGTACTGGAGGGCCTGGCGTGCAGGCGACCGTGACCTACTGGGCCGAGCACGCCTGGCTCGACCCCGTGGTCGAGTCCGGCGTGGCCATCGACGTGGCCGACGGCCGCATCACGGCCGTACGCACCGGCGTGCCCACCCCGCCCCCGGGCGCGGTCACCCTGCGCGGGCTCACCCTCCCCGGCTTTGCGAACAGCCACAGCCACGCATTCCACCGCGCCCTGCGCGGCCGCACCCAGGTCGGCTCCGGCACCTTCTGGACCTGGCGCGAGATGATGTATGCCGTCGCCCAGAACCTCACCCCCGACAACTACTTCGCCCTCGCCCGCGCCGTCTACGCCGAGATGACCCTCGCGGGCATCACCTGCGTCGGCGAATTCCACTATGTCCACCACGCCCCCGGCGGCACGCCCTATGCCAACCCCAACGCCATGGGCGAGGCCCTGATCGCCGCCGCCGCGGAAGCGGGCATCCGCATCACCCTCCTCGACACCGCCTATCTCTCCTCCGCCATCGGCAAGGGCCCCGGCGGCGAGCCTCCCAACCGCCACCAACTCCGCTTCTCCGACGGCACGGCGGACGCCTGGGCCGACCGGGTGTCCGCCCTGAAGCCATCCGCGCATGCCCGCATCGGTGCGGCCATCCACTCCGTACGGGCGGTGCCCGCAGGGCAGTTGACGACCGTCGCCGCCTGGGCCGGGGACCGTGAGGCCCCGCTGCACATCCACCTCTCCGAGCAGACCGCCGAGAACGACGCCTGCCGCAAGGCCCACGGCTGCACCCCGACCCGGCTGCTCGCCGACCATGGCGCGCTCGGCCCGCGCAGCACCGCCGTGCACGCCACCCACCTCACGGACGAGGACATCCACCTGCTCGGCTCCACCGGAACCGGCATCTGCATGTGCCCCACCACCGAGCGCGACCTTGCCGACGGCATCGGCCCCGCCGTCCAACTCCAGCGGGCGGGCAGCCCGTTGTCCCTCGGCAGCGACAGCCATGCCGTCATCGACCTCCTCGAGGAGGCCCGCGCCATGGAGCTCGACGAACGGCTGCGCACCCGCACCCGGGGCCACTGGACATCGGCCGCCCTGCTGCGCGCGGCCACCGCCGACGGTCATGCCGCCCTCGGCTGGGCGGAGGCGGGCCGCATCCAGGCGGGCGCGCCGGCCGACTTCACCACGCTCGCGCTGGACTCCGTACGCACCGCGGGCCCGCCCCCGCGGCTCGGCACGGAAACGGCCGTATTCGCCGGGACCGGCGCCGACATCCGGCATACCGTGGTCGGCGGCCGCCATCTTGTCTGCGACGGGGTGCATCGGCTGGTGCCGGATGTGCCCCGGGCCCTCGCCGAGTCCCTCGCCGAACTCCACGGCTGAAGCCGACAGAAAGCAACGCCGCCATGACGCCGACCGCGCCGACCACGGCCATCACCAACATCAGCAGTCTCGTCACCAATGACACCTCCCTCGGCATGGGCATGCTCGGTCTGATCCAGAACGCGGCGGTCGTCATCGAGGGCGACCGCATCGCCTGGGTCGGTGAGACAAGCAAAGCACCCGCCACTGACAATCGGGTCGACGCCGGGGGCCGCTCCGCCCTCCCCGGCTTTGTGGACTCCCACTCCCATCTGGTCTTCGCAGGTGACCGCACCGCCGAGTTCAACGCTCGGATGTCCGGCCGGAGTTACCGGGCGGGCGGCATCCGCACCACCGTCGCCGCCACCCGTGCCGCGACCGACCAGGCGCTGGAGGCCAACCTCCGGCACCATCTCCACGAGGCGCTCCGCCAGGGCACCACCACCCTGGAGACCAAGTCCGGCTACGGCCTCACCACCCATGACGAGACCCGCGCCCTGCGTATCGCCGCCGCCCACACCGAGGAGGTCACCTACCTCGGCGCCCATGTCGTCGCCCCCGAGTTCGCCGATGACCCGGCGGGCTATGTCGCCCTGGTCACCGGGGAGATGCTGGACTCCTGTGCCCCGTACGCCCGTTGGGTGGATGTCTTCTGCGAGCAGGGCGCCTTCGACGGCGACCAGGCCCGCGCCGTCCTGACCGCCGGCCGACGGCATGGCCTGACCCCCCGTGTCCACGCCAACCAGCTGAGCCATGGCCCCGGCGTCCAGCTCGCCGTGGAGCTCGGGGCCGCCTCCGCCGACCACTGCACCCATCTCACCGACGCCGATGTGGATGCCCTGGCCCAGGGCGACACCGTCGCCACCCTCCTCCCCGGCGCGGAGTTCTCCACCCGCGCCCCGTGGCCCGACGCGCGCCGCCTGCTGGATGCGGGCGCCACCGTGGCGCTCTCCACGGACTGCAACCCCGGCTCGTCCTTCACCAGCTCGATGCCGTTCTGCATCGCCCTGGCCGTACGGGACATGGGCATGACCCCCGACGAGGCCGTCCGGTCCGCCACGGCCGGCGGCGCGGCCGCCCTGCGCCGCACCGACATCGGCCGCATCACCCCCGGCGCCCGCGCGGATCTGGCTCTCCTGGACGCCCCCTCACACATCCACCTCGCCTACCGGCCGGGAGTTCCGCTGGTCTCGGCCGTATGGCAGCGGGGTATAAGGGTCGCCTTGAGCCGGTAACGCAAAATTCTTCATTGAGCCTTTTCCATCCTCAGTCTGAGCTGGTCAGGTGGAGGGTGAGGACGGCTTGGACGAGGCTCGTGATCCGAGTCGTCGAGCAGCGGAGCTTGCGGAGAAGTCGCCAGGACTTGAGGGTGGCGACGGCCTGTTCGACCAGCGCCCGGATCTTCGCGTGGGATCGGTTGACGGCCTGCTGGCCGGTGGACAGGCGGTCCCATCGGCCGCGGTAAGGGACGCGTACCGCGCCGCCTGCGCCCTGGTAGCCCTTGTCTGCCCAGCAGGTGATGCCAGCCTCGGTGAGAGCGGCGATGATGCCGTGCTCGCGAGCGGCCCGGACGTCATGGAGGGCACCGGGAAGGGCCGGTGAAGCCCACAGGAGACGGCCCTTCGGGTCGGCGATGACCTGCACATTCATGCCGTGCTTCTTGTGCTTGCCCGAGTAGAATGGCCGGTCGACAGCGATCCGGTCGATCGGCAGGAGCGTGCCGTCCAGGATCACGAACGCCTTCCTACGCGCTGTGATCATCGCTGAGGCCAGGGACGGGGCAATGGCGGCCAGGACGTCAACGGCCTCGTGTATGTAGCGATACACGGTCGCGATCCCGACGCCGAACCCGGCGGCGAGTTGGGCGTAGGTGTCCCCGCACCGCAGGTGGGCAAGCACAAGCAGAGCCTGCCGGCCGACGGGAAGCCGCCGCCAGCGCGTCCCGATCTCGTGTCGCCGAGCCCGCAGTTGCTCACTCAGGTAGCGCAGGGCGCGGCTGGACAGATCGATCGACGACGGGTAGGCAAGCAAACGAAGCTCCTGGCCAGCATGGGTGATCTTGGTTGTGACCCCAACTACCAGGAGCTTCGTCGCGTTGTACAGCTGGCCAACTCGCCCACGGCGCGATCAGGTTGGGAAAATGCCTTGAGAGAGGTCGAGGCCTGTTTGTCGATGCTCACCCGGCTCAGCCAGCCGCCCGCAGCGGGCATCCGGTGCCAACACGTGCGTCGAGCTCGGCCCGCAGGGCGGCAAGCTGCGCCATACGCGCATCGATAACCTTGATCTTCTCCTTGAACAGCGCGGACAACGCCTCGGCGGTGTCGGGCGCGTTCCGCAGGTCCTCGCCGGTCTGTGCGATCTCGGCCAGCGAGAAGCCGAGCGTCTGTGCGGTGCGGACGTACTGCAGCCAGGGCACTGCCTCCGGCGGGAAGTCGCGATAACCGTTGGCCAGACGCCGCCCCGTGACGAGACCGATCTTCTCGTAGAAACGGATGGTGTCCCTGGTCAGTCCCGCTTGCGCGGCCAGCTCCCCGATACGCACGGCTCTCCCTGAACTGCGGACTTGACCTTGGACAGTACTCCACTGTTTACCGTCGTGGCGTCCGTGCAGGAGACCAGCAGGAGCCTCGCCGTGTTCCGTCTTTTCGCCCCTTCCCACCCCGCCTATCTTCGCGTCGTACGCACAAGTGCTTGGTACGACCTCGTGGTCACAGCCGGTTTCGCCACGCCGTGGACCTACGCCCTGGTGCACGACGCGCTGTCGAAGATCGGTGACGCGCTCGGGCTGGGCGCCCTGCCTGCCCTCGACCCGATAGAGATCCTTTACGCGAATCTGATGGGTTCAGTGGTGGTCGTCTGGGCGCTGCTCCGGATCATCAACCCACTGCCAGTGCACGGACTGTTCGACGGCATCGCGCGCACGCTTTTCGCCGCGTGGCAGGCGTATGCGCTGGCACATGGTGCCCCGCGCTGGCTGTGGCTGTTCTTCGTTGCCGAGGTGGCGTTCGGCGTCGTCCAGCTTGTGCCGTGGTGGCGGGCTCGACGCACCGCCCTTATGGACCCTTCTGCCGGACAACCGCTCGGCGACGCGGACCGGTAATACCCAGACGAGTCTCGGCCGAAAACCCATTCGCCAGTGGCCTCGTCACTCCGCTAGGAGCAACTGCCGTGCCAGCGCACCAGGTTGGAAAAGGCTCATTGCTTTATGGCTTCCGCTGAACAAAAGTAATTGAATGAAAACGATTGGCTTGCTCGGCGGCATGAGCTGGGAGTCCTCCGCGGAGTACTACCGGCTCCTCAACCAACTGACCCGAGACCGGCTCGGCGGCCTCCACTCGGCGAAGTGCGTTCTCTATTCCGTGGATTTCGCGGAGATCGAACGCCTTCAGGTCGAGGGACGCTGGCAGGAGGCGGGCGAGATCCTCGCCGACGCCGCCAAGTCGCTGGCAGCGGCGGGCGCGGACACGATCCTGATCTGCACCAACACCATGCACAAGGTCGCCGACCAGGTCGCCGCCGCGACCGGCGTCCCGCTGCTGCACCTGGCCGACACCACCGCCGCCGCGGTCCGCGCGGCGGGCAGGCGCCGCATCGGTCTGCTGGGCACCGCCTTCACCATGGAACAGGACTTCTACCGCGGCCGCCTCGCGGAGAACGGCCTGGAGGTCCTGATCCCGGACGAGGACGGCCGCCGGGCCGTCCACCGGGTGATCTACGAGGAGTTGTGCCTCGGCATCGTCCGCGAGGAGTCCCGCGAGGCGTATCGGTCCGTCATCCGCGAGCTGGTCGCCGCGGGTGCCGAGGGCATCGTGCTGGGCTGCACCGAGATCGAGCTGCTCATCGGCCCCGACGACAGCCCGGTCCCGGTCTTCCCGACGACCCGGCTGCATGTGGAGGCGGCGGTCGCGCTGGCGCTCGAGGGGAGCGAGCCGACCGGCATGTTGTGAGGGCGGTCAGAATGGTTGGCTGTACGCAGGGCGATGAGGGACAGCCCGTGGGCCTGGGCAATTGAGTGAACGTCACTGCTGAATCGCCCCCTTTTCCGGCGAGCGGGGTTAAAGCCGTTGGACAACCGTCCCTTCCCGCTCCTCCACTCCTGCAAAGGAATGCGCCGTGCGCCGAAGCATTCTCACCGCCGGGACGGCTTTCGCCACCACTCTCGCGCTCTGTCTGTACGGGCCCCTGGCACATGCGGCCAGGGGCCGCTACACCATCGGCAGCGATGAAGTGGCGCCCGGCACCTACCCCTTTATGACCCACCTGGCATTGCAGCTTCCGCAGGGCGAGTTCCACCGGTGCGGTGCCACGCTCATCGAGAGGCAGCTGGTCATGACCGCGGCGCACTGCGTCTACAACGAAGGGGAGACGCGCTTCCCCGACGACTGGTGGCGGGTGAAAGTGGGCGTGACGGACCGAACCAGCACCACCCAGGGCCAGTCGCGCACCGTGGCCAAGTCGATTGTGCATCCCCGCTACCGGAATTCCGGAACCCTTGCCGAGGGCGGCTATGACATCGCCTTCCTCAAGCTGAACAAGCCGGTCACGGGAGTCACCCCGGTCCAACTGCCCGCGGTGGGCAGCACTTCCTGGCTCGTCCCCGGCAAGGAGGCGACGGTCGCGGGGTGGGGCCGGACCACCCCCAGGGACGAGCTCAATGACTATCCGGTCCGCCTGAGCCATGTCCGGGTTCCCTTCAAATCCAACGCCCAGTGTCAGGCGGCTTTCGCGGAGCACTATGTCTCCCAGCTGATCTTCTGCGCCGGTTCCCTGGACCACGACACCTGCGAGGGCGACAGCGGCGGCCCGCTGTTCGACAAGGTGCGGGGCGGCTGGCGCCAGTACGGCATCGTCCATGCGGGCAGCGCCACCTGCGGTGACGACCTGGGCGGGCTCTACACCAACACGGCGTCGGCGCTGCTGTGGAAGACGCTGGGGGAGTCCAAGGACGGGGCATGGGTCAGGGGGCTGCTCAGGCGGTGAGCGTCGTCACTGCTGCGGGTCGGCCCATGCGGACATGCACTGTTCCAGAGTCCAGATGCGCACCCTTGCCCTGACCTTGGCGGCGTACAAGTCGCGTTCCACGACAATGCTCAGGTCTCCGGTGCCGAGTAATTGCCGTGTCGAATGTTCGACCAGGGTCAGCCCGGTCGCCCCGCCCGCGTGGAGCATCCGAAGGACCTCACTGGACCAGGTGCGTTCGTGCAGAACCCAGGGAGTCTCACCCGCCGCCGTGAGCTCCAGCATCTCCGCGAAACGCCCGGCGCACGTTCGCCGCGCGGATCCATCCCTCACCTGGAAGATGTGATTCCCGGTCTCGATCAGGGTCGCCGTGGGGAGGATGAACCGGATCCCTTGGGCTTGCCGCTTCCGTAATTCCGCCACCGTCTGGTCGTGTTGCTGACTCTTACCGGGAACCGAGAGGATCTCCACCAATACCGATGTGTCGATGAAATCGACGATGGGGGCCGGAGGAAGGCCCTTTCGTGTTGGTGTCACAGGGACCTCAGGAATGTGTCGAATGCACCGGAGCCCGGGCCGCGTTCTTCCCCTGCGGCGGGCAGCCTTCCTTCTGCGACCGCGTCGCCGAGCCCGCCGGAGGCCATGAGCTCCGGGTAGCCGGGAAGCTCGATGAGCCTGCGCAGACGGCTGTTTCCGCTCTCCGGGTCCCGGTCGCAAACGACCATGCCTTCGTGATCTTCGCCGTCGAGGGCGTTCAGCAAAGCGGGGCTATGCGTGGTCAGCAGGACGCGAAGTGGCCGGTTGTGTGCTTGTTGCTTGAGCAACGCCAGCACACGTGAGGCTTGGTCGGGGTGGAGACCGTTTTCCACTTCCTCGACCACGAGTTGGCGATCACTGAATACCTCATAACCGGCGGAAACAAGTAGCGGGGAGCTGAGAACGGCGGCTCCGAAGGCGAGGAACCGTAGGACGCCATTGCTGATGGAACGTGCCGGCACACGATTGACCGTGCCGTTCGGCGACTTCTCACAGAGCACGACTTGGACATCCCCGAGGTCAGTCTCCACTGTGCTCAGTGAGTCGACGTGCTGTTCTGACATGTCGGAGACCATGCGCTCCAGTTGGGAAAATCCCTCCGGATCCTCCGATCTGAGCACGGACAAGGTGGCGCTCAGGTTGTCCGCATTGCTTCTGAAAGATGCGTCGTTGATGTTGACGTACTGGCGCATGAGGTGCGGTACCGGATCGAGCACGAAGACATTCTTCAGCGCGTCTGCGATGCCGGCGACACCCTGCATCAGGTGCCGTACGTGATGAGAGTCGGCCGGAAGGCGGGCAAACGCCTGGATCAGGATGGAACGGTGACGGGGCGTGAGGATCGGCCCGGCGAGCGATTGATCACCGTTGTAGAAATACATCCCAAGGTCGTTCGCACTCGGCAGACCCTGACGGCTTTCGAGTAGAACCCGTCCACTGAGGTCGTTCCCCTCCGGGTCTGTGCCCGATACGCAGACGACCTGCTCGCTCATGATCCGGACATCCGATTGAACGTCGACGAGGACGTCGTAATCGACGGTCCAGTCGTCACTGTGCACGCGACAACCCACATGGAAGGAGATCTCCCCGAAAGGCGGGCATCCGGCCGAACCGCCCCGGATCGGTTCCTGTCCTGTCCGGCTCCCGTCCAGCGCTTCCCTGACGTCTTGCCCGCCGGCCAGCCGTGACAGAAACACAAGGGCATCGAGCGCATTCGACTTCCCGCTGCTGTTGCGGCCGACGAGGACGGTGAGGTCGGACAGGGGCAGCACTTGCTGCCGGAAGCTCTTGAACGCCTTCAGGTGCAGTTCCTCGATGTGAGGAGGATTCGAGGTCTCTGTCGTGTCCACGTCGCTGCCATCCCATCGTGCAGTCAGTTGCGCGCTGGATCATCTTCCCGCATTTGCTGCTCGGAGCGTGGCGGGAGAGACGGATCACGCCGCTTCGTGTACCGCCGGGCGGCAGTCGCGGCAGCGGCCGGGCTTGGCGGCCCGGAAGACCCGTTCGCAGCCGTCGCAGGTCTGGAACGGCAACGGCGGCGCGGGCCGTGCCGGGGGCGGCGGCCCGACCGGTCCCGCAGGCAGCGCGGGCGGCAGCCAGTTGGCGAGGCGGTAGCCGAGCAGCCGGGCGGGCCAGGGGATGGTGACCACGGGCAGGTCGGCGGTCAGGGTGCGGACGACCTGCGCGGGGCCCACGCCCCGGTCGAGCCAGGCCCGTACGGCGGGGGCGAGGCGACGTACGTCCTTCTCCGAGAGCAGCAGCCTGGGGTCGAGGCGGCGCAGCCCGGCGAGCAGGTCGGCGGCGGGCTGGTCGACGGGCGGCAGCTCCGCGGGCGGCTGCGCGGGCGGCTGTGCGGGCTTCTGCTGCGGCGGGGCCGCTGTCGGCTCGGGTGGGCGCACGGGCGCGGGGCGCCGCTTCACCAGGTCGACGCGGCCCGGGCATTCGTACCAGCGGGTGCGGGTCACGACCTGGCCGCTCTCGGTGCGTACCCGCGTCCGCTCCAGGTAGCCCGCCCTCTCCAGCTCCTTGAGTGCGCGGGCGATGGTGATCTCCCCTTCACGGAAGCGGCGGGTGAGGTCCTTGATGCCCACGGCCGCCCCGTCCGGGAGCGACTGGATGTAGACCCCGAGCCCGATCGCGACGGCCGAGAGGTCCGGGTGCCGGGCGAGGTGATTGCCGACGACGGTGAAGTGCGAGTCGTGGCGGTACCGGATGTGGGTCACCCCGGAGTGCGGTGGGCCGGTGCGTGTGGAGGTGCGCGCGCTAAACTTCGCGTCAGTCATAGGGAAGGTCCGTCTTCCTCGATGATCAGGCCCTCGGTTGGGATGCCAGTCCCGGTCGGGGGCCGTCGTCGTGTGTGGGGTTGTGGCGCGACCGTACCGCGCCGTTCCCGGCGCCTGCCACCAAGTCACCTGATGGAGTGACGCGAGCCGGTTGGTGGGTATCGGTACTTCTCCAAAACATTCTTTAACTACACGTCCGGCCGGGCCGGTTCACGGCTCACCGGGTCGCGGAAACCTCGGTCCGGCGCGCCGGGAGAGCGAAGGGGCTGAACTCATGGATACGGCACACCGGCTGGTGTTGTGGGATGTCGACCAGACGTTGATCGACTGCGGGGGCGTGAGCCGTGATGCGTACGCCGCGGCGTTTTCCCGTGTCACGGGTCGGCGTCTCGCCAGAATGGCGAACATGGCGGGGCGGACCGAGCTGGCGATTGCGAGCGAGACGCTTGAACTCAATGGTGTCGCACCCGAGTCGGTCATGGTCGGACGACTGACGGATGCGCTTGTGGAGGAGCTCCACGCTCGTACGGATCAACTGCTCACTGCCGGGCGGGTGTTGCCCGGGGCGGTGGCTGCGGTGGCGGCGCTTTCGCGGGTGGGTGGTGTGCACCAGTCGGTGCTCACGGGGAACGTTCGCAGGCTGGCGGAGCTGAAGTTGAAGGTGTTCGGCCTCGACGGCCATATCGACTTCGACTGCGGCGCGTACGGTGACGATGCGTTGGAGCGGACCGCATTGCTGGGGCGCGCGTGGCGGCGCGCCCGCGCGCGGTGCGGACGGTCGTATGCCGGGCCTGACACGGTGATCATCGGTGACACGGTGCGGGATGTCGCCGTGGCGAAGGCGGGTGGGGCGAGGGCCGTTGCCGTGGCGACGGGTCGGACGACGGTGGAAGAGCTTGCGGCGGCTGGTGCGGATGTTGTTCTGCGGGACCTTGGGGATACGGGGGCTGTGGTGGATGCGGTGTGCTTCGCCGTGAGCTGTAAGGAGCAGTAGCAGTGACGGCCTTCATCAAAGACGATGACTTCGATCACTACTTCGGTGACGGGTTCAAGCACACGGCTTGGCGGCTGGAGACTCGACGGGCCTACGCTTCGGACGCGGAAGGCGAAGAGTTTCGGCGATTCCTGCGCGGTGAGGATCCGAGGGAAGATCCGGACCGGGAATGGTGCCGCAATATCCGGCAACAGGTCGCCAAGGGAAAGCGTTTCGGGCGTGTTCGGATCCTGGATGATCCGCCAACTGTCGGCCAGCGCTACTTGCCGGCTGCTGCCTGGACGAATTTGGAGGCCGGTGAGGAAATCCGAGGACTGCATCGCGAGGAGGCAGTAGGACTGGGGCTGCCCATGGTGGACTTCTGGCTGTTCGACTCCTGCTTTGCACTCAAACTGCACTTCGACGAGCAGGACAAGTACCTCGGCGCCGAGTTGATCGAGGACGCGGCGGAGATCCTCGGGTACTGCCAGATCCGAGATGCCGCTTGGCGCCATGCCTGGCGGTTTGAGGCGTTCGAGGTCCGTTGAAGCCGCACGCCTTACCGAGACTTGTCCGCTGGGAGCCAGCCTCTTGGTCGGCCGGCCACGGCCTAACTACCAGTTCTGAGGATACGGGCAGGCCAGCGCAGCAGGAAGCCCCGCCCGCACGCCTCGGGGGAGAGCGCACGGACGGGGCTGGACGGGGAGGCTACTGCCCTCCCGCCATCTCCCGGAGGAAGTCCCCGGCCGACTTCACGAACTCTTCGCGTGCTTGCTTGAAGTCGTGCCAGTCCGGGGACTTCCCGCCGTCCTTGTGCATGGCTTGCAGTTGTTCGAGGACAGCGCGGGCCTCCTTGATGGGGCCGACGCTTTCAACGTCAATGACGTTGAATTTGGCGCGGGTTGCTGCGTAAGCCGAGTCCACTGCTGCGATGGCTTCCGCGTCTTCCTTGTACCGGCCGTCACTGCGGAACCAAGCGACTTGGGATTCTGCGTCGGCGGCAGAGAGGAATTCGGCGTACGCGTCACGGCGAGCGAGGTAGAGCGTGACGGTTGATGCTTCGAGCATGCGGTTACTCCGTACTCGGTGAGCCTCTTTGAGCCCGTCTGGCTCGGGCGCCGCTACGCTACCCGGGTCCGCGCCTTGATCACCGGGGTACCGGAGTAGTTCCCCCGCATGTGCAGAGTCACCAGCGCTCACGCAGGGGGTCAGCAGTCCGTGCCGGATACCCCGGGGTTGGCGTACCGGACAGATCGCTTCGGTGACAGGCGGACTTCCTTCTTCGGCGGTGGAGGCGGCTGGGTCGGCCCACAGGCCGCATCAGGGGCGCACACGGTTTGCGGTGAGCAGGTCTCGAAGCTGGGATTGCAGTCCGGCAGGCACTTCGGGTTGTCGTCCACGACCGTATGCGGGAATACCTCTTCCAGTTCAGCGCGAACCAGTCGGTTCGGAACGCCGTAGTAGATTTCTTCGACGTTCTTCTCGTGCACGTTCCCTATGCTCATCCAGCGGGCGAAGACGCAGGGCCATACGTCGCCGTTGGGGCCGATAGCAATCTTCCCCCGGCCACAGCGTCCGCAGAGCTTCTTGGTTTCAGGTGCGTTGCCTGCCGCCCCACGCCCGAAGGGCCGGAGTTTATCTACGCGCACGTCTCGGATACCGATCTGTAGCAGATCGGATTCTGCTGGTGCGCTTCGCTGATCTTCAAGTACCCGGATGATGCTGCCCCGTGTGGGGATGCCGAGCTGCTTCGCCTTCTCGACGTTGGCGCGGGTCCGCGCATGCGAGCCTTTCACTTGCGTCACGTCGTCGTGGTCGCCTGCCCAGTCGGAATAGTAGCTGAACGCCACGCGCACGCCCGGCAGTTGGAGGACCGGCCATACCTCGTCCCGGATGTGGGTCATGTTGGAGAAGACCTCAACGCGCATGCCTTTTGAGCGCGCGTGCCGGACGAACATCGGAAAGCCGGGGTGCAACGTAGGCTCGCCGCCGATGAACTGCACGTCGCGGACTCCGGTTGCGGCAAGTTGATCCATGACTCGGCACCAGTCAGCCGCCGTCATGTCCCCGTGGTCCCCCTTCGGGGATGAACTCGCGTAGCAGTGCACGCACTTGAGGTTGCAGAACGCCGTGATCTCCAGCCATGCGAACATCAGCCGGAGAGGGAGCGCACTCATAGATCCTCCAGGGTGAGAGATCGTATGTTGCTCTTGATGGCGTACCTGATTTGCTGGCCGTTTGATGGTGCACCCGTCCGGCCATCAACGGCCACGAGGACGACCGGACGGGCGATCCTGCCCCTCTGCCAGGGAGTGAGAGGAACCCACAGTCAGGGAGGGAAGCCCGTGGGTGCCGGGCAGCAGTGCAGGGGCTCTATTGGGGCAGGCCGTCTGACCTACCCCCTGCCGGGGCTTCGTGTGTAAGAGGCACATCCCCCGATCGTCCGGCAGGGGGCAGGGGCTTGTTGGGAGCCGTCCGGCTGCCCCCCGTACAGCCGGACGGATACTTGGGCGGTGCAGGCAGAACAGCCGTGCCGTCCCACCTGACCACGATTGCGGGCCGGATGCGCTCAGCGTCGGCAGGGTGCTCCTGGTGGGCGTCAGTCACTGTCTGCCCCTCTGCGGAGATGGCAGCCGCCGGACGGGATAGGGCATCCCCGGCACGCCATCGGGGGGCCGGACGAGTGAGGAAGCGAGATAACCCGTGCACGGTCCGACAGCCGGTGCGTGGTTACCGCCACTGGAGTTGTCCGGCCCGATCTTGGCTCGCTTCGGCACGGGCTGCCCCCATAGCCGCATCAGCTCCCGTAACTCGTCCGTAGAAATCTTGTAGTCGTTTGCGATCACGTGAAGCGCGACCCCATCGCGGTAGCGCCGCAAGATGCGAGCCTTTGCGCTCGGGTCTACGTAGCCCGGCATTGCGTCACCTCCTTATGGGAGTTCGCCGGTCTCGTCTCAAGGTGGGCCCACACGGTTTTTCCAGGGCCGTCCGCGCGCTGCCGAACCCCCCACTGGTCGGCGAAGTGACTGACGATCAGGAGACCCCGCCCCGACTTGCCCACCTGATCAAGATCAAACCCGGCGTCGTACTCAGGTACCGATGCGTCGGCGAATTCCGGGCCATTATGAAAAGGTTGGGGAATGGACTCAGCGGACGAGTCCGTAACCTCAATGATCAGGACCCCACGCCTGCGACGAATGCAGAGTTCAAAGAAGTCGGCAATGCCTTTGGCGTGCAAGACGACGTTGGTCGTCAACTCGCTGACCAATAGGGCGGCAGACTCGGTCAGTTCAGCGCGTATCTTCCAGTCATTGCACACCGATCGGGCGTACTTCCGAGCTCCGGGAATTGATGGCCGGATGGCCCGAAATTTCTTCTGCACCGTGCGTCCAGACATGCGGCCCCCAGGGCAAGCAGGCGGAACCATGGCCACGGGTTGCCACCGGTAGGCGGCGCTGTGTGGCGCAACGCACGCTAGACCGCAACTCACGAGCTCTGCAACCAACATGGCAATGCAAAGTTGCATTTTGGCCCGTGAGGGCTACTGGCTAGCCTGTAGCGTCACCAAACGTGCAGACTGGACACAGACAGTCAGGGAGGGGACGTGCCCGCAGGTGGGCGGCCTACAGTGCGTAGTAGGCGACTTGGGGCGGCGCTTCGGCGCTACCGCGAAGCCGCCAAACTGGATCAGGAACATGCAGCGGAAACGATCGCGGGCTCGAAGTCCAAGGTGAGTCGCATCGAAGCTGGGCAAGTCACCGCCAAACCGGGTGATGTTCGCCTAATGCTCGAACTGTACGGAGTCATGGACCCTGCTGTTCGTGAACATCTTGAGCAGCTTGCGCGAGTCAGCAACCGGCGCGGCTGGTGGATGGATCATGCGCTACCTGACGCCCTGGCGGACGTCGTGTCCTTGGAGGCTGACTCGAAGTACATCCGGACCTGGCAACAGCTCTTCATTCCTGGGCTGTTGCAAACCGAGGACTACGTTCGCACGTTGACACGTCACTCCAGTCTCAACGTCTACACCGAGGAGGCTGAAGATGCTTTCCTGAAGATCAAGGCCGAGAGAAAGCGCGCCATCAATGAACAGGGCGCGCACTTCGCTTGCGTCATCTGGGAGCCAGCCCTCACGGCCCCGATGCCCTCGCCCAGGGTCCACAGGGAACAGCTTGAACATCTCGTGCTCGTAGGACAGAAGCCCAACGTGACGATCCAAGTCCTACCTCACTCCGAGTGGAAGGCCGCACATATGGCCAGCCACTTCGTGGTGTACTCCTTCGGCCCTGAACCGAGCCCGGAAGCCGTCGTTTTTGACACTCCAACCAGCACGATCATCCTTGAGGAACCAGATGATGTGGCCAAGCACGCTCGGATTTTTGAAGCTCTACGATCAGCGGCCTTGACACCTGATGGAAGCATCGAATTCATCCGTGATGTAGCGAAGAGCATCCCGGAGAACGAGGAAGAAGAACAATGAAGGACCTCCCAGAGATCGTGACAGCCTTCAGGACGTCGTCCTACTCCCAGAGCGGGACGCAGGAGTGCGTGGAGGTAGCCCAGACTGATGACAACGGCCGGGCGATACGCGACAGCAAGGACCCCAGCAGTCCCACCCTGTACTTCACCCCTGCCGCATGGTCCGCCTTCGCAAACGGCGTGGCAAAAGCGTGAGTTTGACGACCTGTATGGCGCGTCCCGCGTCGCTCCAACCGAGCCCCGACCTGCTATCAGCGGGCCGGGGTTCTTTTCATGACTCTCCGTTGACCTCATCGCCCCAGTGGCAGCGCCTATTGCAGGGCGCGAGACGCGCGGCAGGCGCACCCTTCCGGCGCGGGCCCCGTGTCATGGCGCACCGTTGGTAGCAGTGCGGGCCCTTGGATCTGAAGGCGGTGGAACCCTTGGGGGCACTGGGTGGTAGCCTTCAGTCGGCAAAAATCACCCAGCATTTCGAAGGTGGGGTAACTCACCTCAATGGAGCGGGAGTTGATCAGAGCGAGTCCAGCACCCGGCGCACGCGGGGGAGCCAGACAGCCGCCCGCCGGTCCAGCTCGTCACGGTCGACCGGATCGCGCCCGGACTCCTACAACTCCGCTGAGAGTCTGGTTCATGGCTCGTGCGGCGGAGGAGCGGGAACCAGCGGGCATCTCGTCCGGCGCGAGGCTCAGCGACCGCACCAAGGCGAGGAATGACGCCTCAGCAGCCCGGATTTCCTTGAGACAGGGGTTGGGGCCGATACCCCCGCGAATTCCCCGCACAACAGCACCACGGGTCTTAACGTCCCGCTCCATCTCGTCTATCTGGTCAAGCACCGAACAGGCCCGGTCAAGGGTCACTAGCTCGTGCTCGTCAAGGTCGAAAGAGGTGACGCGTTTCTGAAGTCGTACGGCTCGCTTCTGTATCGGGACGCTCTGTAACGGCACGGTTGCCGGCATGACTCGCAGTCCTCGCACCCCGGGCGACATCGAGCGTCGTCGTGGTCTCGCAGATGCCTCCAGCGGTTACGCCATGCGCGTTCCGGTGGTGCTGTATGCGTGTGTCCACGACGGCCGCGACCCTCTGGCAGTCATGGCTGCATTGCGTATGCACGCCGAAGCCAGGGATTGGCTCGTACGCGCCGCGCTGTACGACATCATCCCCATCACCAGTTCCCTGGCTGAGCGCAAGGCGTGGCCCAATGCTCAACAACTCGTGGAGCGGTGGGAGGTTCATGGCCTGGTAGCCCGGTGCGAGGACGAGATTGCCTTCTCCTCGTCCGACAAGGACCGGTTGCGCGAGTGGCTGTTCGCCCGACGGGCCTTCGCCGCCTACTTTCCCGAGCAGCCCGGCCAGCAGCTGTTGAACGTTGCCCAGCCTCCGACACCACCAGAACGGAAAATCCGACCCCGCATGCTTCCCTCAAACGACGCCGACGACTCCACCACGCAGCAACGTCTGCCGATCATGACATTGATGACGGGGGAGAATGCACCGCTCGACCTGGTGACCATCCGCGTCGCCACTGTTCGCCGCGCCCTGCAGCAACGGACGGCTCTCCCTCGTTTCAAGGAGACCCGGGAAATTACCGAGGCGTTGCGCGGACACCTGCAAGTCATGCTTCCCGAGGCACAGTTCCGTGCCGACCAGCTTGAGCGAGGCAGCGAGGCCTGGCTTTCCTGGCGAGCACTGATCATTCGTGTCCAGGATGACCTCAACCGGGATAGCGGATCCGACCGACGCGCGGCGGCTGCCCACATGAACGACCTCGGCGCCACCTGCCGCCGCCTTGCCGACTGTCTGGGCGAATGAAGTTCAGACGACGACGGAAGAGCTTGCGGCGGCCGGTGCGGATGTGGTTCTGCGGGACCTTGGGGATACGGGGGCTGTGGTGGATGCGGTAGGGGCAACCGGCAACCGATGAGCGTGCGGTGCTATTGGCGTCGGTACCTCGGACTGGAAGGCCGAGCCGCCTCCTCGAACTCGGCCTTTGCCTGAGCCCAGCGGGCTTCGGTCAGCTGCTGCCTCCGCACCCAGTACTTGAGCAGGATCAATTGTGTGCAGACCTGGCAGAGCGTCATTCGACGCTCAGAGCCGTTGTCCCCATGAACATTGATCGCGATGGCGACGTCGACCGTGCAGCCGCATGCCTCGCACTCGTACTTTCCGGCGTCGAGCCCCAGCACGGCGGGGTTGAAGATCACCGGACGCTCCCGCGCGGGATTCGTCGGTACGCCGCGCATGCGGTGCACGCCATGAGCTGCCAGGAGGTGGTGCCCCCGGTCCAGTCGGTGATGTGGATGTGGCCTGCGGGCACATGGCCTCCCTCGGGGAGTCGGCACCAGCAGCAGGCTCTTCCGCTCAACTGCCCTTCTGTGTAGGTGGTTGGCGGTGGCAGTTTGGCGAACTCGCGGGCATCGGTCATGCGACCACGATCATGTGCTCCGGAACGGCAGCCCATCCCGTGGCCCTATGGGGCGCCCTATAGTCGGGGTATGGGTGATGACACTGTGAACGTCTGGGCTCACCCTCAGTTGGCTGCGGCTGTCGTGAGCGAGGACTGGGCGGCGCTTCTGCGGACGTACCGAAAGCTCACCGGCATGAGCCAGACGAAGCTGGGTGAACTGGTCGGGCTCGTCCAGCCGGATGTATCCGAGATCGAGCGTGGGCGACGCTGCGTGACCTCCATGGAGGTACGACAGCGCATTGTCCACGGCCTTGGCATGCCGCCCGGGCTGCAAGCTGCTGTCGGAGGGCGACCCCTGACGAGTCCGGTCCCCGGCCTGGAGCTGTCCGGCCTGGCGCCGGACGCGGACCTTCTGGCCCGTGTGACGAGCGCGGTTGACGGTTCGGCACAGGTGGACGGTCCGACTCTTGACTGGCTCGACCGGCTCCTGGCCGAGCACCGGAAGGCCGAGGATGTGATCGGTTCCCGACCGTTGGTGAGCATCATGCGCCAGCAGCTGCACACGGTGATGGATTTCCGTGCCGGAGCACGGGGTGCCTTGGCGGACCGGGTGGTCAGGCTCGCATCCGAGCATGCACAGTTCCTCGCGTGGATGGCTCAGGACCAGGACGACGCGGCGGCCGCGCTGGCTTGGTACGACCGTTCCCATGAATGGGCGTTGGAGGCGGGCGACGCCGATATGGCGTCGACGACGCTCAATATGAAGGCGCATATGGCATGGTCCAAGGGGCACGCTGTTCGCTGTGTGAAGCTGGCCGAGGCGTCACGGTGGTCCGCCCCCGGTACCTCGTTCGGAGTGCGGGGTATGGCCGCGCAGATGGAAGCCCGGGGACATGCCCTCAACGGTGACGCCGAAATTTCCCGCCGGTTGCTGGATGAAGCACAAACCCTCATCGGCGCTGCTGCGGAGCACCCGGAGGACCAACCGCCGTGGATGTATTTCTACGACGAGACGTGGTTCACGCTCCAACGCGGCATGGCGGAAATGCACTTGAGGTCATGGCCGACTGCGATTGAGCAACTCGACAAGGGGCTGGCCGCATTGCCGGACGAGTACCGGCGGGACAAGACCTGGTACCGCGCCTGCTTGTCGCATGCGCTCGCGGGTGCAGGGGAGGCGGATCGGGCCTTGACCGTTGCTCTGAAGAGCATTCCCGACGCTGCCGCCGTCGGGCGCCCGCACTCGTGGAACGAACTGCACGCTGCTGCGGCCGTTTTGTTGCGCCGAGGCGCTGCGGAGGGGCGACAGCTGGTGGCGGCGTTGCAGGAGTGTGGCTGACGTCAGAGCGGCGGCCGGCCGGGCTGGTCGCCGCGATGTCGGACATGACTGGCAGCTGAACGCCGTGTCCTTCGCTCTTATGGGTGATGGTAAGGGGAAGTGTTTCGAAGTACTTTCAAAGTCATGAGCGCAGAAAACGCCGCCGTGAACTTCTCCGAGTTGGTCAACAAGAACAAACAGACGCTCGCTCGGCTGCAGGAGTCGCCGCGACTGCTCCTGCACCGCAGAGACGGGGAGGACTTGGTCCTGACCACAGCGGCACGGGCGGAACAGGAGCAGACCGTCGTGTCGGCTGCGACGCGGATGCTCTCGGCCATGGCTCGACGTGAACCCGGCAGCATGGAACTGCTCCTCGATATCTTGCCGGACGCCTTCCCCTGGGTCCGCTTCCTGCCCGACTCGGATGTCCACGCCTTTGCCGTCGAGTTGGTCGACACCATGCGCGCCGCCGAATCGATTGCCAACACCTCATCTGTCGCTCAGATGCTCATTGAGTGGGAGCACACCGCCGAGGTGTGTGCCGACCCCGAGCTGCGGGCCGCCCTCGTCAGAGACCATGACACGGACTACGGCCCGGTGCCGGACCCCAGAGAAAACGCGTGAGCCCTGGTCGCGGTCTACGGTCGCGTTGCCCGCGCCCGAAGGATCAGAAGCTCCCCCGGTGCCGCTCGGCCCAGTCGCGGAACGTGCGGGCCGGAACTCCGGTGATCCGTTCGACCGTTGGGTGGATCACCGACAAGGACGCGTCGAGCCCCGCGGCGCGAACCGCCATGATGCCGTCGGCGACCTCGGCGGGCAGGCCGTGGGCGATCAGGGACTGCCGGGCGGTGTGCGGGGGGACGTCGACGTAGTGCAGGGGGCGGCCCAGGGCCTCGGCGAGGATGTCGACCTGTTCGCCGGGGGAGTGGGCCTGCGGGCCGGTGAGCGGGTAGGCGCGGCCCTCGTGGCCGGGGGTGGTGAGCACCGTCGCTGCGACGGCGGCGATGTCGGCCGGGTCGATCACGGCGTTGCGGCCGTTGCCGTAGGGGGCGTAGACGGTGTCCTGGGTGCGGATGGTGTCCGCCCAGTGCAGGGCGTTGGACATAAAGCCGACGCAGCGCAGGAACGTCCAGGCCAACCCGCTGTCGCGGACCGCCTGTTCGCCGGAGCGGTGCCAGGTGGCGATGGGGTCGTCGGCCGGGCCGGCACCGGCCCGCAGTACGGAGAGCTTGACGATGCGATCGACCCTGGCCCGGGCGGCGGCGCGGGCGAGGTTGGTGTCGTGGGCGGGTATCCCGGGGCCGTCGGAGAGCAGGAACACCTGGGTGACGCCGTGCAGGGCGGGGGCGAGGCTGCTCGGGTCCGCGAGGTCGCCGCGGATCACTTCGACTCCGGCGGGCAGGTTTGCGAACTCGGGGCGGCGGGTGAGGGCCCGTACCGGTGCTTCCGCCTCGAGGAGGCGGTCGACCAGGGTGCGGCCGACGGTGCCGGTGGCGCCGGTCACGAGGATCATGAGTGGTTCAACTCCTGTGATTCGAGTTGGGCGAGCAGCTTGTCGTGCCAGGCCAGTTCGGCCCGGAGGCGTTCCAGGCAGTGCTCGAAGATCATTGGCTCCAGACCGACCAGATCCGGTCGTGCGGTGTGGAACTCCGCCTCGAATGCGGCCAGTTGGGCGGCCACTGCCTGGCGTCGGGTGTTGAATGCCGCGACCAGTTCCTGCTCGGTGAGGTCCACGGTGTACTGCAGGGCGAGGTCGACCGGGTCGGGGCGCATACGGACGTCGCGCAGTGCCGCATCGCGCTGGGCGATGAGCTCCCGGCGGCCGTCCGCCGTGATCGTGTAGACGGTCCGTTCCGGCGGGTTGCCCACCTTCTCGGTGCGCACCACCTCCACCAGCCCCTCCTCGGCCATGCGGCGCAGTGCGTTGTACAGCGACCCGGGCTTGACGTCGGTCCACAGCTCGGTGCGGTCGAGCTGTGCCGACCGGCGGATCTGGTAGCCGTGCATCTGGCCACGGCGGGCCAGCGTGCTGAGCGCGAAGAGACGTGTGCTGTTCATCCTCATAGTCAAGCGCGACTATGACTTCGTAGTCAAGGGTGACTATGGCGTCTCGGGTTAGGTAGAGTCCATCTATGTAGATGGGAACTACGTAGCGGGAGTCTGTCGTGACGGGATTCATCGGACGCACCATCGAGCTGGCTCTCCTGCGTAAGCGCCTGGACCGGGTCACGGCTTCGAGCACCGGGACGGCTGTCGCGATAAGAGGCCGTCGTCAGGTGGGCAAGTCGCGTCTGGTCCAGGAATTCTGCGACCGGGCCGAGGTGCCGTACTTCTTCTTCACCGCGACCCAAGGCGCCTCTCCTGTGGAGTCCGTGGGCGCGTTTCTCGCGGGTCTCAGGGAATCGGCCCTGCCTGTCGACGCCGAGCTTGTCCCTGCTCACAGCGGGGGCAGCTGGCCCGATGCGCTCCGGATTCTGGCCTCGGCGCTGCCGGACGCTCCCGCTGTTGTCGTTCTCGATGAACTGCCCTGGCTGTCGGAGCAGGACGATATGTTCGACGGAGCGTTGCAGACCGCTTGGGACCGGTTGTTCGCCCAACGCCCCGTACTTCTGCTGCTCCTGGGCAGCGACATTCACATGATGGAGCGCCTCACCGCCTATGACCGGCCCTTCTACGGACGTGCCGACAACCTGGTGCTCGGCCCGCTCAACCCGGCGGAGACAGGGCGGGCTCTCGGCCTCGAAGACGCCGATGCCATCGATGCCCACCTGGTGTCCGGCGGTTTGCCGGGCATTCTGCGCAGCTGGCCGCATGGCACACCGGCACTCCCGTTCCTGGCGGCGGAGTGCGCCGACCCCGCCGCGCCGGTGTTCAGCGTGCCGGAGTCGGCGCTGATGGCGGAGTTCCCCAACCCCGACCAAGCCCGGCGCGTCCTCGAGGCGGTGGGCAGCGGTGACCGCACCCACGCCAACATCGCTGCCACGGCGGGGAGTCGGCAAGGCGCCCTGCCGTCCGGGTCCTTGTCCCCTCTGCTGCGTCGGTTGGTGGACGAGAAGCGGGTTCTCGCCTCGGAGGAGCCGCTGTCCACACAGTCGGGGAAACCGGTGCTCTACCGTGTCGCGGACAGCAATCTGCGGCTGTATCTGGGGGCGTTGCGGCCCGCACAGGAACAAGCCCGCCGGGGCCGGCCCGAGGTGGGTTTCCGGCTGGTGGAGCGGCGTTGGCCCACTTGGCGCGGTCGGGCCGTCGAACCCCTGATTCGCGAGGCACTCGAGCTCGCCGCCGTTTCGGGCGAGCTGCCCTGGGCCGGCACCGAGGCCGTGGGCGGCTGGTGGAACCGGCAGTTCGACCCCGAAGTGGACCTCATCGGAGCGGATCGGTATCCCATTGCGCGACGGGTGGACTTCGCGGGGTCCGCCAAGTGGCTGGGAACGCCGTTCGACGGGCATGACCTCGCGGCGTTGGTGAAGGGTGCGGCGCAGGTGCCCGGGTTTGAACCAGGTCGTACGGGGCTGGCCGTGGTGTCGTTGTCCGGGGTGACGCCGAGTGCGGACCTCGGCAGGCTTGGCCTTGTCTGGGGGCCGGGTGATGTCATCCGGGCCTGGCAGTCCGGGGGATGACCGTTGCCCGGGGGCTGTCGCATCGGTGGGATTCGTCCGTCGGTTTTCTTTGAGTAACGGCCGGACGCCAAAGCGGCTTTGTCGAGGAATGAACTACTCCGCCTCGCGAGTGGGCGCACATTCCGCGTATAAGCCGTGCATTCATTTCTCTCCGGCCTTGCTCTTCGATCAGCCGCTGCCATAGATTGAGCCGGCGCTCAAGTGCGCGAGGATTTCCCTTAATTCCCCGCCTTGCGTGTCGCGCCGGGGTGCCGTGCGAAATTTGCAGGTCGTGTATGCCGCGCTGTCGCACCCGGGAACAGTTCTGGCCGCCGATTCGGCCGAAATTCCAGATCCAGAAACCGGTGATAGCTTGTGAAGAAGTCAAATGCGCTTCGTCTCCTTGTTGCTGCCGTGACCGTTCCCGCCATCGGCCTGGGGATGGCAAGTCCGGCTTCGGCCGACGGCAATGTTCGTTGGCAGAACGCCAGGACCGGCATGTGTCTCGGCTCTGCCGGCGACTACGTCACCATGGAAATCTGCGGATCCGGGACCACCATATGGCACGACAACCAGCAGCCGGACACCAACTGGCTCGAGATGTCAACGGCCAAGGCCGACTACTGTCTTGACAGCAACAACCGTGGAAGCGTTTACCTCGGCCCTTGCGACGAGGGCAACAGAAACCAGCGCTGGTCCGAGGAGAAATGGCGCGATGGCTGGGTGCTCAGGAACGTTGCCACCAACAGATGTCTGTCCGGCGGCGGCTACCATGCCAAGACCTACCCCTGCAACGCGGACAACGCAGAACAGTTCTGGAAGTAAATCGCCACAGAGCTGATCCGGGCCGCTGATCTCTGCTGATCTCCGGGCCGTTGAGTTTCCGGCACCACCCCCCGTCAGGAGTCCGCCTCGTCGCGCCGGATGACGACCGATGCCGCGCACAGTGCCACGGTGACCCAGAGGCACAGCGGGCCCAGGGCCGAGGGGATGCCGCCCGCCGTACGGTCGGCCAGTACCCCCAGCCCGCTGGTGAAGGGGCCCCGGAACCGGAACTGTTCCAGGGCCCCCTCGGCGAGGGTGCCGACGGCCAGGATGACCAGTACCGCCGAGGAGTTGCGCACGATGGCCCCCAGGGCCAGCCCCCACAGTCCGAGCAGGGCGACGCCCAGTGCCGTGACTCCATAGAGTCGGGCCATTTCGGCGCCCCGGTCCGCGTGCATGGCCGCGGCATTGTGCCGCAGCACCCCGGCGGCCAGCCAGATGGTCTGGGTGACGGCGCTGAGGACCACGCTCAGCACGGTCAGGGCGAGGCCCTTGGCGGCCAGGACGCGCCAGCGGGCGGGGGTGGCGAGGAAGGCGGGGACGATGGTCCGGTAGCGGAACTCCTGGGTGATGGAGGAGGCGCCGAGCAGCAGCACCGGGTATCCGGTGAGCACGCCCGCGCGAGGGCCCAACGCGTCGCGCACCAGGGATGTTTCGGCCTGCATGCCGATGACCAGTGCCAGGACGGCCTGTGCCGAGACCGTCGTGGCCAGGGTGATCCAGGGGCCCTTGGTGCTGCGCAGCTTGAACAGTTCGGTGCGTGCCAGGGCGATCACTCAACGGCTCCCGGGGGTGGGGTGCTGGTCAGGCGGAAGAAGGTTTCTTCCAGGGTGGGGGCGGCCGTGTGCAGCTCATGGAGCGGGATGCGGTGCTCGGCCGCCAGGGCTCCTACGAACTGCGCCCAGCCGCCCGGGAGTTGCAGGGAATCGGGCCCGGTGACCGACAGGGGCGCGCCGGCGGCGCGCAGCAGCTCGCTCAGGCGGCCGCTCTGCGGGGACACGATGGTGACCGTCTGGTGTCCTAGTGCGCCGAGTTCGGCGATGGTGGCCTCGATGACCAGCCGCCCGTGGTTGATCACCACCACTCGGTCGACGGTCTGCTCGACCTCGCTGAGCAGATGGCTGGAGACCAGCACCGCCCGGCCCTCCCCGGCCAGTCGGCGCAGCAGCTCGCGCAGCCAGTGGATGCCCTCCGGGTCGAGGCCGTTGGCCGGCTCGTCCACGACCAGGATCCTGGGATCCCCCAGCAGCCCGGTGGCCAGGGCCAGGCGCTGGCGCATGCCGAGCGAGAAGCCGCCCACCTGACGGTCGGCCGCGTGGTCCAGCCCCACCATGTCCAGCAGGCGCTGGATCCACCTCTCGGATACGCCCAGTGGCCCGCCCAGCATGCGCAGATGGTTACGGGCGGTGCGCCGTGGATGCACCGCGCCGGCGTCCAGGGAGGCGCCGATGAGGTGTCCGGGGCGGGAGAGCCTGCGGTACGGGCGGCCCTGGATCAGGGCCTCGCCGGAGGTGGGGCTGACCAGGCCCAGCACCATCCTCAGCGTCGTCGTCTTGCCGGCGCCGTTCGGGCCGAGGAAGCCGACGACCGAGCCGGACTCGACGGTGAAGGACAGCCCGTCCACGGCGGCCACGTCGCCATAGTTCTTGGTGAGACCGCGGACTTCTATCGCAGTCAAGAAAGATCTCCTGCCTGTCGCGGTGGCCAATTTCGGCCGTGCGACCGGGAATTCGCGTGTGATACGTGTCAAGGACGTCACTCGTGTCTCAGTGGTTGCACGGCAGCCGTGGGCACGAGGTCTGTCACATCTGTCAGAGTTCGTCCGTCAATGCTGTGATGACGGATCGCGACGATGGCGGATGAGTGAGGGCGATGGACGAGAACGAGTTTCTGGCGGAGCGCTTCGAGGCCCACCGGGGGCATCTGCGGGCGGTGGCCTATCGGATGCTCGGTTCGCTGAGCGAGGCGGAGGACGCCGTCCAGGAGACCTGGTTCAAGCTCAGCCGCTCCGACACCGGTGGCGTGGCGAACCTGGGGGGCTGGCTGACCACGGTCGTCGGGCGGGTGTGCCTGGACATGCTGCGCTCGCGGGCCGCGCGGCGGGAGGAGTCTCTGGAGGGGGTGGTGCGGCTGCCGGATCCGGTCGTCAGCGGTGCCGAGGGGAACGATCCCGAACAGGAAGTGCTGCTGGCCGACTCCGTCGGTCTCGCGCTGCTGGTGGTCCTGGAGACGCTGGCACCTGCCGAGCGGCTCGCCTTTGTGCTGCACGACATGTTCGCCGTGCCCTTCGACGAGATCGCCCCGGTCATCGGACGCACCCCGGCCGCGGCCCGCCAGCTCGCCAGCCGGGCCCGGCGCCGGGTGCGGGGCGAGGCTCCGGCCCCCGACACCGGCCTCGACCGGCAGCGCGAGGTGGTCGACGCCTTCCTCGCCGCCGCTCGGGGCGGCGACTTCGAGGCGCTGGTCGCGGTGCTCGACCCGGACATCGTGCTGCGCTCCGACGGCGGGACCCTGCGTCCGGGAACCCTGCTGCGCGGTGCGGCCACGGTGGCCGGACAGGCCATCACCTTCGCCCGGTTCGCCCAGCAGGTCTGCCCCGTGCTGGTCAACGGCGTCGCGGGCGTGATCGCGTTCGCCGATGGGCGGCCGATGTCGGTGATGGCCTTCACGGTCAGCGGCGGGAAGGTCGTCGAGCTGGACATCCTTACCGATCCCGAGCGCCTCGCACGAATCGAGCTGTGCAACACGCCACATTGATTGACAAGTTCATGAAAAATGCGACCTGGTGACGATCAGCGGTCATATCCACCTCGTCCCGTTCCGGGTCCTGGAGCGCAAGGGCAAGCCGGTGGCCCCCGGCGAGCGCGGCCTGAAGGACACCGTCCTCATCGCGCCGGGCGACACGGTGAAGATCGCGATCAGCTGGACCGGCTATGCGGGCGAATATGTCTACCACTGCCACCAGTTGGGGCATGCCTCGGCCGGGCAGATGGGGCGGCTGGATGTGAAGCAGGCGTAGTGGCGGGCCCGGCCCGGGCCCGCCACCGGTAAATGTGTCAGGGGATGAGGAGTATGCGGCCCAGCTGGGTGCGGTTCTCCAGGATGCGGTGCGCCTCCGCGGCCTCGGTCAGCGGCAGGGTGGCGTGAACCGAGGTGCGCAGCCGCCCGGTTGCCGAGTATTCGGTGAGCTCGGTCATCTCCTGGCGGGCCTGTTCGGGGCTGGCGGTGCGCCAGGCGAGGAGGGAGAAGCCGGATACCGTCCGGAGGGCGAAGAGGCTCATCAGGGGAACGCCGGTGAAGTCGCCGCTCGCGGCGCCGTAGGTCACCAGTCGGCCGTGCGGGGCCAGCAGTTCGAGGCTCTGGCGCATGATGTCGCCGCCGACCGAGTCGATGACCACGTCCACGCCCCGGGGCGCGGCCTTGCGGACCTGCTCGGGCCAGTCCTCGTCGGTGTAGTCGATGCCCACATCGGCGCCGTGCTCGCGGGCGAAGGTGAGCTTGGCCGGTGAACCGGCGGTGGCGATGACCGTGCCGGCACCCAGCAACTTGGCGAGCTGGACGGCGAGATGGCCGATGCCGCCCGCGGCGGAGTGGATCAGTACGGTCTCACCGGCGGCCAGCCGGGCGGTGCGCAGGGTCCGCAGGGCCACCGGGGCGCCCATGGGGAGCATGCTGGCCGCGGCGAGATCGAGGCCGTCGGGCACCGGGGCGAGCCATTGGGCGCCGGTGACGGTGTAGTCGGCGAAGGCGTCCTCGGACGAGGTGGCGACCCGTTGGCCCAGCAGCTTGTCGTCGACGTCCGGGCCGATGGCCTCGACGGTGCCCACCACATCGCCGGTGAGGGTCCTGGGGAAGGGGCGGTCGAAGACCTCCGAGTGGGTGCCGCCCCGCCGGAGCATGGTGTCGACGAAGTTGGCGCCGATCCCCTCGGCGCGGATGAGCACCTGGCCCGGTCCCGGGGTGGGGACGGGGGCGTCTTCCGGAGTGAGGACCTCGGGGCCGCCATGGGCGTGGTAGAGGATGCGTCGCACGAGAACTCTCCTTGAGCAAGGGCAGGGTTGAGCAAGGGCAGGGTTCTGAACTGGACCGGCGGTCAGGTTCAGAAAATTACTGGACCGACGGTCAAGTTGTCTATGCGGGATCATGGGGAGCCGACGGAGAGAACGGGGAGAGTGTGATGGCGGAGGTCCGGCGTGAGCGCGCCGACGCGGTGCGCAACCGGCGCGCGATCCTGGCGGCCACGGAGGAACTCCTCACCCGGCACCGGCCCGAGCAGGTCTCGATGGAACGGATCGCCGCGGCGGCCGGGGTCGGCAAGGGCACGGTGTTCCACCGGTTCGGCAGCCGGTCGGGGCTGATGTACGAGCTGATGCGGGAGCGGGCGTTCGCGCTGGAGGAGGCCGTCGCCTCCGGCCCGCCGCCGCTGGGGCCGGGGGCCCCGCCGCGGGCGCGGCTGTTCGCCTTCCTCGATGCGGTGGCGGATGTGGTCAGCCGCAACAAGGGGCTGATGGCCGCGCTCGGCCATGCGGTGAACGTGACGTCGGCGAAGTCCGGGGAGGGGCTGTGCGAGGCCTACTCGATCTACGAGTCCTGGCACGGCCAGGTCAGTGCGCTGATCACCGCGGAACGCCCGGACCTGGATGCCGAGTTGCTGGCCCATGTGTTGCTCGGCAGCCTGCAGAGCGGGCCGGTGCTACACCTGCTGGAACAGGGTGAAGGGCGGCGGCTGGGGGCCGCGCTGCGGGCGCTGGCCGCGGGGGTGCTCGACGGCTGAGGCGGCGCGGGGGTGGCGCGCGGCGGGCGCCCGTCCAAACGCCGTGCGCCGCACGGGAGTCCGTGCGGCGCACAACGGCGTGGTGGAGGGCGGCCGTCACTCCTCGCTGAGCAGGCCCCGGCGCAGCCGGACCAGGGTGCGGGACAGCAGGCGTGAGACATGCATCTGGGAGATGCCCAGCTCGTCGCCGATCTCCGACTGCGTCATGTTCGCCACGAACCGCAGGGAGAGGATCTTCCGGTCGCGGGGCCGGAGTTCGGCGATCAGCGGCTTGAGCGACTCCACATATTCGATGCCCTCGAGGTCGTGGTCCTCGTAGCCGATGCGGTCCGCCAGGGTGCCCTCGGGCTCGTTCGCCTCGGGTGGGGCGTCCAGGGAGCTCGCGGTGTAGGCGTTGCTCGCGCCCATGCCCTCGACGACCTCTTCCTCGGTGATGCCGAGGCGCTCGGACAGTTCGGCGATGGTCGGCGAGCGGTCGAGGCGCTGGGCGAGTTCATCGCCGGCCTTGACCAGTTCGAGGCGGAGTTCCTGGAGGCGGCGGGGCACCCGCACCGACCAGCTGGTGTCGCGGAAGAACCGCTTGATCTCGCCGATGATGGTCGGCATCGCGAAGGTGGGGAATTCCACGCCGCGGCTGAGTTCGAAGCGGTCGATGGCCTTGATCAGGCCGATCGTGCCGACCTGGATGATGTCCTCCATCGGTTCGCTTCGGGTGCGGAACCGGGAGGCGGCGAACTTGACGAGCGCCAGGTTCAGTTCGACCAGAGTGTTGCGCACATACGCGTATTCGTGCGTGCCTTCCTCGAGGGAATCGAGGCGTGCGAAGAGGGTCTTGGACAGGGCCCGTGCGTCGACCGGTCCCACCTCGTCATACGGGGGGATGTCCGGGAGTCCGGGCGGGGTGGTGATTGCCGACGAGGCGGTCTCCAAAGATTCGGGGGAACGCGATTCGTCGAGCCGGGGTGACATGGTCTCCTCCATCGTTCTCGGCATATGGCTGCCGGAGCCCTGTAACTCGTGCTGCGGTTTGCGGCGCCCTCCAAGGCCGTCCGTGGTGATTGATGTCTTCCTCTAGCCGTACCGGTCTTTACCTTGACTTGGCAAGTGCATGTTGTCCCTATTTGGCGCTAAATGACCGTTGTTCGGTTTTCGTAGGTCGTATCGAACGCGTAGGGTTTTCCCGGTGTTAGGCGGGCACATCACAAATCCATCACGAAGGGACCCGGAATGGAACGCGGGGATGCCAGGGGAAGGGTGTCGCCGTGAGCGCGGCCCGGCTGCGCGTAGAGGTCCGGCGGCATGGTGCGAGCGCGGTCGTGACACCGGCCGGAGAGCTCGACCACCACACGGCGGAGCTGTTGCGGGAGCCGCTGGAGGCCTGTGCGCGGGAGGATGGCGCGCGGGTGGTCGTGGACTGCTCACGGCTGGACTTCTGTGATTCCACCGGACTGAATGTGCTCCTCGGCGCCCGGCTGACGGCCGAGGCCACGGGCGGGGCGGTGCATCTGGCCGCGATGGGCCCGATGGTGGCCCGGGTCTTTGAGATCACGGGCGCGGGGGCCGTCTTCACCGTGCACGACACGCTTGACGCGGCGCTGGCCGAATGAGCTCCCGCCCTGCCTCGCGTTGCACAAGTCACACGGAACCTGTCGAAGGTGTTCATGGCGTTCGGCCGGGCAGGAGCCAGCTGAATCCACTGTGTGTGCACTCACCGTGTACGCACCCACGTACGCGAAGACCGTTTCCAACACTTTCCAATCGGTGAAATCGGTGAGGTGAAGCGCTGATGAGCACCACCCGGCCATACCTGCCTGCGCCGGGCGAGCCCGGACCCGAGGGCTGCGCGGCCGCGCCCGGCCCGCCGTCACCGGGGGGACCGGTGCGCCGCCTCCATCTCGTCGGGGTCGGCGGCGCGGTGCCGCTCTCCCGCGACTTCACCCGGCAGGCGCTGCGCGACTGGGGCTGGCTGCCTTCGGCCACGGCCGATTGCCGGGCGGCCGCGGAGGACGCCCTGCTGGTCGTCTCCGAGCTGGTCACCAATGCCTGCCTGCACGCCGGCGGCCCCGAGGAGCTGCGGGTCGGCCAGGGGGCCAGGGTGCTGCGGCTGGAGGTCGCCGACCTCGGTACGGGCACACCCGCACCCCGCACCCCGCACCGCGCGGGCCGTCCCGGTGGCCATGGCATGTTTATCGTGCAACGGCTCTGTCTGGACTGGGGTGTCGTACGGCACGAGGCCGGCACCGGCAAGACGGTCTGGGCCGAGCTGGCCGTGCCCCTGTGAGCTGCCCGCTCAGGGTGTTCCGGGTGTTGTGAGTCTTCCCTCCGCAAGATCTCCGGCGTACCGTCGCGGCTGA
The DNA here is from genome assembly GCF_054957865.1 of Streptomyces xingningensis. Lineage (NCBI taxonomy): Bacteria > Bacillati > Actinomycetota > Actinomycetes > Kitasatosporales > Streptomycetaceae > Streptomyces > Streptomyces xingningensis. The sequence goes on along the minus strand of NZ_JBDJPF010000008.1, from coordinate 1,146 downwards.
TCTGATGTGCCGTCAGTTAGCTGGTCGGTTTTCGGCCGCGGCACCGGATGAGACCGGATGAGAGGGGAACCCCAGGTGACCCGCACTCAACGTCACCCCATGCGCCGGGCCGGAGCGCTGGCGCTCTCCACCGCACTGGCCGGCGGCACGGTGCTGCTGGCCGCGCCGGCCGCCAACGCCGAGACGGTCGACGTGAATTACCACTGCAAGACGCCGATCGGCGACAAGAGCGCGGTATCGCCCATCGATATCAAGGCGGCCGCCGCCGGTGCCTCGTACAAGCTCACCATGTCCTTTGAGAAGGGCGTCTCGAGCAGCCCCATCGAACTCCCCAAGGGGGTGATGAAGCCGAGTGCGGTCATCCGGCTGGGCGGTGCGCAGACCGGCACCATACCGGTGGACGGCCCGGCCAATGACCAGCCGATACCCCCCAACACCCCCATAAAGATCAATGACTTGTCCGGCACCTACACGCCCAGGAAGAGCGGCAGGGTCACCTTCACGGCCGCCAGGCTCACCATCTCCGCAATGGGTACGACGACCCTCTGCGATCCCGTCAACAACCCGAAGCCATCGCTGACGCTGGACGTCAAGGGGCCCGGCGGGGACACCACGGGCGGGGAATCCACCGGTGGGGATGCCACCGGCGGCGCTGCCTCGGGCGGGCAGTCCACCGGGGGGTCGGCTTCGGGCGGTTCGGCCACCGGCGGTTCGGCGACCGGCGGACAGACGAGCGGTGGGGCGGCGTCCGGTGCCTCCGGTGGCGCCGGCACGACCGGTGGCGGCAAGCTGCCGCAGACCGGTCCGGGTGACTCCGCCCTCGCCCTGGGCACCCTCGGCGGCACGGTGCTGCTGTCCGGGGTCGCCGGTGCGCTCTGGCTGACCCGGCGCCGTCGCCCCACGCCGTGATGGGGATCCCCCCGGGCGGAGCCGAGAGTTCGGGGAAGGAGCCGAAAGCCTGGGGGAGAGCGGCTGTCCTGGTGGCGGGCCTGGTGCTGGCGGCCGCCCCGGCGGCGTCCGTTAGGGCGTGTCTTATGGATCAGTGCGGGCCCTGCGGTGTCTGGTGCGGTGGATCGCAAGGCGGAGCATCGCCCGCGTACTGGGCGATGGGGGTCCCCCCATGCCCGTTCAGGGCTATGGGGGAGG